>CAYXXL010000138.1:0-7482 GCA_964469025.1 uncultured Fibrobacteria bacterium | reverse complement strand
CGGCACTCGCGCAGCATCTCGCGGATGTCGGAAAACGCCCGCCCGTCCACCGCCAGGGACAGGGTGGACATGTCGCGAGCCTCCCGGGGAAAGCGGTCGAGGGATTCCCTCGCCAGAGACAAGATCTGCTTCTGGAACGAACGCACCGCCTCTGCCTTGTCGTCGCCCTCGGCGGTGAGGTGGGCCTCGGCCAGGACCAGGCGCTCGGAACTGGCCCTCTTCACCAGACCCAATTCCAGCAGGAGGTCCAGCGCCGCCTGGACATCGGATTCGGACACCGAGGGTTGCAGTCGCGACGCCAACTCCCGCGGGTTGGACCTGCCCTCCACCACTTCCAGCAGGCAGCGCACCGCCACCACCCACCAGTCCTTGAAGAAGGAAAGCTCCTTCTCCTGGAGCTTGCGTCGCTCCACGTCGCGCAGGGCCATGGCCTTTTCCAGGATCTCGCGCTTGGCGCGACCGACCCTCTCCCTGGAATAGGCCGCCAGCATCAGGAAGTACTCCGCCGCCCGACCCGTGAGGCCAAGGAATTCCAAGGCATGCGGCTGGCAGCGGGCGGGCAGGTGCAGGTCCTTCTGGAGGATCCGGAAGAGGTAGCTGCCGTCCATCTCCAGCCGCTCGGCCATCATGCGGTAGGAAAACAGCGGAAGGGCCGCCTTGCGGTCGTCGTAGGCATCCTTGAGCAGGTCCCGATAATCCAGGTACTCGAAGACGGACCGCATGCCTCCAAACCTACTCCAGGCAAAGGAACCTCCGCCGCCCGAACCCGCCGAAGCCCGTTGTCAGAATAGCAAGGAGACGGTCAGCGATTGGCCACGCCGAAGGGCACGTGGACCGACGGCAGAAGCATGGAGGCCGGCTCGGCATGGGCGAGCTGGTCGTCGAAGAAAAGATGGGGCCTGAAGGTTCCGAGCACCTTGGATTTTTCCACTCCGCCCAGGAAGAAGGCCTCGTCCACGGAAAGTCCCCAGGAGCGCAGCGAGGCCACCACCCGTTGGTGGGCCGGCGCGCCGCGCGCGGTGGCGATGGCGATGCGCAGGCGCGGGACGTAGGACGCGTCGCGCCGCACCCGCTCGGCTTCCAGCGCCTGGATGCGCCCGAGTTCGCGGAAAAGCCCCAGGAGCGGCCCGGGGTCCAGCGGGATGTCGCGCTTCTTCTCCTCCTCCTTCCGGAAGGCCTCCAGGCCGGACTCCTTGTAGACCTTCTCCGAGGAGTCGTCGGCGAGGACCCCGTCGAAGTCGAAGGCGACCCGCAGCCCGGGATCGTGGGGGTCGTCCTCCAGCCCGTGGTTTGCCAGAACCTGTCCCGCCGGGATGCCGAGTTCCAGCGCTTCCCGGACGTCCTCGGGATGCGCCGAAAGGAAGAGGCTCGCCCCGAAGGACTCCACGTAGCGCCAGGGGGCGCGGCCCTTGGTGAAAACGGCGCGCTCGATGTCCAGGCCGTGCCGGGCGATGGACCGGAACACGCGGGCCCCCGTGTCGGGGTCGTTGCGGGAGAGCAGGACCACTTCCACGGGTCTGTCGTCCCCGGGCTGGTTCAGGGACAGGAGCCGGTGGATGAAGGAGAAGGCGACTCCCGGCGCGAGAAGCACGTCTTCGCGTTCCCTCTGGTGCGCCCGATAGGCCTCCTCTCCCTGCTCCCTGAAGACCCGGTCGGATTCCGTCAGGTCGAAGAGGGCGGAGGAGGCGATGGCCACGACGAGCTTGCCCTGGAGATCGTACACCGAACCAACCTAGCTACGCCGGTCCATCAGACGTAATCGGGGTATTCGGGCTCGTAACGCAGCGACTCCACGTGCGCGGCCAGGTCCGCCGGCTCCTCTCCGCGGGAGAGGCCTTCCCGGAACACCTCCCTGGCCACCTCCACGGCGATGCGTCCGCTCACTTCGCGGATCCTCGCGAGCGAGGGGAAGATGTTCCCCGTACTGATCTCCTGGGGCAGCACCAGCGAGGCCAGGGTCTTCGCGGCCGTCAGGAACATCCCGTCGGTGATGGTGCGCGCCCGCGCGGCGATGGCCCCGAGACCCACCCCCGGGAAGATGTACACGTTGTTCCCTTGTCCAGGAACGAACGTCTTCCCCTTCCAATGCACCGTCGGGAAAGGACTCCCCGAGGCGAACAGGACCCGGCCTTCGGTGTGGACGTACGCCGCCTCCGCCGTGCATTCGGCTTTGCTGGTGGGATTGGAGAGAGCGAACACCACCGGCCGTTCGTTGAGCTTCGCCATGGTCTGCAGCACTTCCGGCGTGAAGGCGCCGGACATTCCCGAGGCGCCGATCAGGGCGGTGGGCCGGACGATCTCCAAGGCTTCCGCCAGCGTGGCCACCCAGGGTGCCTGATGGGCCCATGGCCGCTTGTGGACGGCCAGGTCCGTCCGCGACGACACCACCAGCCCCTTGGAATCCACGAACCAACAACGCCGACGGGCCGCCGACTCCGCGAGTCCGGCGTCCACCATGGTGGCCACGATCATCTCTCCGATTCCCGTCGCCGCCTCGCCCGCGCCCAGGAACAGGATGGTTTCCTCCTGGATCTTGCGGCTGGTGACGCGCAGCGAGCTGAGCAGCCCCGCCAACGCGACCGCGCCGGTGCCCTGGATGTCGTCGTTGAAGGTGCAGAGGTCGTGGCGATAGGTCTCCAGCAACCGGAACGCGTTGTGGTTGGCGAAGTCCTCGAACTGGACCAAGGCCTCCGGGAAGATCTCCTTGCAGGCATCCATGAATTCGGCCAGCAGGGCGTCGTAGTCGGCCCCCTTCACGCGATGGCGCTTGAGGCCCAGGTAGAGCGGGTCTTCCAGGAATTCCTCGTTTTCCGTGCCCACGTCGATCAGGACCGGGAGGCAATCGGCGGGATGGATGCCGGCACCGGCCACGTAGAGGGCGAGCTTGCCGATGGGGATCCCCATTCCCGAGGCGCCCAGATCGCCCAGTCCCAGGATGCGTTCGCCGTCGGTGGGCAGGACCACGCGGATGTCCCGGTGGGGCCAGTTGCGCAGAAGGTCGCGGACGCGCCCGCGATCGTCGATGGAGACGTAGAGTCCCCGGGGTCGTCGGAACACGCGCCCGAAGACCTGGCAGCCCTTTCCCACCGTGGGGGTGTACACGATGGGCATCAGCTCTTCCAAATTGTCCACAAGAACGCGGTAGAAGAGGGTTTCGTTGCGGTCCTGCAGCCCGATCAGGTACAGGTATTTCTCCAGATCGTTGGGCTTGCTGCGGATGTTCGCGAGCACCCGCAAGGACTGTTGCTCCATGGTGCGAACCGGCGCGGGCAGCAGCCCACGCAGCCCCAACAGGTCCCGCTCCTTCTCCGTGAAGGCGGTGCCCTTGTTCCACAGGGGGTGGCGCAACAGATCCACGCCGCAGGGCAGGTTGGACGGCAATCGCTGGCTCATGGAAGGCCTCTCCTCGGAAACAAAGATCCCAGTATCCAGATATCGGAAATGTAGGAGAAAACAAAAAGACCCGGAGCCGTTCTTGGCTCCGGGTCCGGATCCCACTCCGAGGCGGAATGGATTACTTCAGGTTGACCGTGAGCGCCAGGCTCGCGAAAAGGTTCCCCGCCGGGGTACCCGAGATCAGATAGGGACCGCTGGAGAGGATCCCGTTTCCGACCTGCGCTTCAACGGCCCAGCGGGAATGCTCGTAGCGCAGGCCCACGCTGCCCTGGGTGTTGGTGATCATCGCATCGTCGTTGAACAGCGATGGCTTCCCCTGGGCGTAGTCGGCGACGGTCTGTTCCACCACGTACCGCGCTCCACCCTTCAGGGTCCAGTGCTCGTATAGGGGAAGGATGATGGCTGCGTAGGGACTGGCTCCGAAGCCGATCAGGTAGTCGGGATTTGCGACTCCGTTCTTGTAGTTGACGAACGCGTCCACGCCTGGCAGGAACTGGATCCCGTTGGAGATGAACACGTAGCCGACTTGTCCACCCAGGCTGGCCAGGAAGACGGTTTCGCCACCGGCAACCGCCGCGCCGTCGTTGCGCCCGTATTTGTAACCCGTGTTGAACATGCCGTTCCAGGCCAAGCCCTCCACTCCCGTGGCAGGGTATTTGCGGATCCCGACCGACAACAACACGGAGTCCGATTGCACGTCGGTCGGAGCCGATGGGTCCGTGGTGACATTGGGGGTGGGCTTTTCCCACAGGAGGGAGGCGTACACATCCTTTCCTTCCCAGCCGGTCGAACCGAACAACTTGGCTTGGCTGAATTCCTGGCGGACCGTCCGATTTGGATTGGTCGTCGTCGGCTCGGTGTAATGGTCAGCGTAGGCAAACGCAAGACCCGCGCCCCAGTCGGGATTCATCAAGCCGAAGGAGGCGATGGTCTTGGCCGCGCTGTCGGCTCCACCCGTGTACTGGGCCGCGGCGAAGTACTTGTCCCAAAGGATGTAAGCCTGTGTGTTGTTGCCATCCGCCCACTGGAAGGCCACGCCCTTCTGGCCGGCGCTGGCGCTGGGGACCAACAGGACGTCGTCGATGCTCAAGGGAGCACCCGGGTGGTTCTGTAGGAGTTGGGTGCTGACCGGGGCCAGGGGTGCCTCGTCGGTGGCAGGAGCCGCATAGGTGGCCGCCGGAGCGGGAGCCGTTGTCGCGGCGGTCGCGGGAGCGGCATGCACAGCGAGGGCCGTGGCGGATAGAGCAAGGATTGTGAAGCGCTTCACGTGGGGTTCCTCCATTGGTTCCGTGACCGGTCCGGTGACAGAAGCCTCGCAACATCTAGAATTTGGCGGGCTATTGTCAAAGTGACACCAAACGAGGACAGGCAAAATCCCGACACCCAGGAACACGCTCCGAAATCTCCGTTTCGGCAGTAGGCTTCCTCCGGTGATCCCGTCGCTCCTTCTTCTGACCGCCACCCTGGCCCACGCAAAAGCGTCTCCGCCGTCGCCCTTTCCCGTCCACTGCAGCCCCTTCGAAAGCTGCCCGGAGGCCGTTGGACTTTGGGCCTATTCCGATCCCAAGGAGCGGATTCCCACCCAGTGCACCACGTTCCTGGTCGGCCGGGACCTCGCCATGACCGACCGGCATTGCCTGCCTCCCACCGAACAAAGTCCCCATTCTCCCTGCCGGGACGTCTCCTTGTTCTTCCCCGCCACGGCAAAGCGCTCCGCGGATTCCGCCCGCTGCCGCGAAGTGGTGGCCCTTTCCCCCTCCTGCGACCGCATCGACCAGCCCGATTTCGCGCTGGTGCGGATCGATCGGCCATTGAACCGGACACCGCTCGAAATCGACCGGACCGGGCTCTCCGACCTGGACACGGTCCGCACTTGGGTCGCCGAGCCGAACTGGGCGTCGCTGGTGGCCAGGAACCAGCCCTCCGCCGAGATCCGTTCCGTGGATTGCGTGGTGAGCCGTCGCACCCGCGTCTTCGGAGACGCCGATTCCAAGGCCGACTTCACGGATCCGCTTTCGCGCAAGGTTCCCCTCACCTCCTGCCCGGCTTGGAAGGGGAATTCCGGTGCGCCGGCGCTGGTCCGCGATTCGGACGGACGCTGGGTGGTGCGCGCGCTTCTGGACCGTTCGGCCCCCGCGGACGCGCTGCGCCAGTGGGTGCGCGCGCAGGGCTTCCCCCTGCTCGACTCCGCGCTCGGCGAATTCGCCTACGCCACCAACCTGGACTGCGTGGTTTGGGAGGGAGAGCCCGACCCTCCCCCCGCCTGCCACGAAGACTCCAGCCCCCAGGCGGTCTCGCGCGAACACCAGCGCTGGAAACACGAGGTGGACTCCGCCATCCGTTGCCGGATCCTGTCGTGCGTCGGACCCGGAATGGAGGGCCATGTGCTGCAGCAAGGGGTTTGGAGCCCGTTCCAGCAGGCGATGGGAACCGGGCCAGGACTCCCCGACGCGATGGTGGTTCCCCTTCCCGCCTGCGCGCCGTCCACTTCCGATTCCAATTGGACCGTCCCGATATGGTCCATGCGGTTCGGGTTCGATCGCGATCTCCGCTGGACCTTCCGGATGTCCCTCCAGGATTCCCTCTTCCGCGTGCGGGTCCATTCCCGGGGCATCGCGGACGGCCTTCGGATCTGCCGGTTCGAAGGCATCTTCCCCACCGGCATCTTCGGGTTGCGCACCGACACGTTGTCCCGATGCCCGGATCGGGTGGCCTCCACGCCCCGATGATGGCGGTTCCCGGTGCCAAGAGGCCGCTGGTTGATTATCCTTCCCCCTTCTCCCGGCCACCTTAGCTCAGTTGGTAGAGCAACGCATTCGTAATGCGTGGGTCGGCGGTTCAAGTCCGCCAGGTGGCTCTTTCCCGGGATCCAACGAGATCCAACAATGTTCAAAAAACCCATTAAATATCAGGGTTTAGGCTATTTCCTGCTCTGGACCTAGTCCAAGAAAGTCCAAGGAAGTTCCATAGAATCCAATTATTTTACGTACGTTTTCCGTACGCTCAAACCACCATCCGTCCACCATTTTTCATGGGAAGTTGATGCCAAAGCTATCGGGACGCAAAGCCCCTGCAGCCTTCACGAATGCTCGACCAAAGGAGAAGAGCTACACCGTTTCTGATGGACTTGGGTTGAGCCTACTTGTCAAGCCAAACGGAACCAAGCTTTGGGAGTTCCGGTACACCATCCACGGCAAGGCTGCCAAACTTGCCATCAAAGGCGGCTTTCCCAACATCTCCGTAGCGTATGCACGACGGCAGGCCGAGGAGCTGAATGCGAAAATCCGTAGCGGAATCGACCCCCGCGTCGAGCGGCTGAGCACGCGTGAACGATCTCGCGAAGCGGCTCAGGCCCAGCAGACCCTGGATCGGTTGCGCAAAAACACCTTCCAGATCGTAGCGGAGGATTGGCTTCGGGTCAAGCATGCAAATAGCGCGCAAAGCACGGTTCGCGCGATGAAGCTACGACTGGAAAAGCATGTCTTCCCCAAAGTGGGTGGGAAGTCGATCTCCGAGGTCGAGCACGACGACATCTTGGGGATCCTTCATGCGCTCGAAGACCTCGGAATCGGAGACAACAAGAACAGGATCAAGGGTTACTGCCACTCGATCTTCGAGCACGCGAAAGCTCGGAAATTAATCAAGGAAAACCCCATCACCGGCATCCAGCAACTGATGATTCCTGTCAAACGGGGCCATCGGGCCGCTGTCACCAGGCCAGAGGATCTTGCTCCAATGCTCCGTAAGTTCGAAGAATATCCGGACGGAATCGTGAAGATCGCCCTAAAAATGATTCCCTACGTATTCACACGGTCAGCGGAACTCTGCGAGTCAAGCTGGGCTGAATTCGATCTTGTTCGCGGGATTTGGACAATTCCCGCAGAGCGCACCAAGCTGAATCGCGAGCATCTCGTTCCGTTGTCAAAGCAGGTACTGAACCTCCTGCAACAAGCAAGAAGATTCTCAGAAGGCTCGAGTTACGTCTTTCCCTCGCCCACTCGGAGAAAAAGTCCGATCACCACCAACTCCGTTCTCGGCGCGTCTCAGGCAATATGTCGCGTGACGGATCAAGAGTAGGAAACTGCC
>CAYXXL010000137.1:1188-7487 GCA_964469025.1 uncultured Fibrobacteria bacterium | reverse complement strand
TGCCGAGGAGACCGTCGCCGGGGCCGATCCGTTCGCCCAGGCGGAGTCCCTCGCGGTCGGTGGATGCGGCGCGCAGGACGACGGTTCCCTCGGGTCCGGGCAGGAGGAGGGCGACGGTGCGGCATCCCAGCGCGCGGCGCGCGAATTCGAGCTGCGCCCCCAGGAATTCCCCCGTCTGGGTCTCCTGGCGCCGCCGGAGCTCCTTCCAGTCGATGGGTTCGCTGCCGCGCAGGATGGGTGGGCGGGACGTGGGCGGCAAAGGAGCGTCCAGGCGATGCTGGGGCGAGGTGATGGGTTCCGTCCTGGCCGGGACGTCCTGGCGGCGCCTGCGCCGGCGGCGAAGCATCCTGGCGTGGTACCAGTAGACCAGGAACGCGCCCGCGACCGCGGCGCCCGCACCCACGGCGAGGTCCATGCGCGAAGCGACCAGGGCGGCCGCGGCCACGGACAACGAGAGCGCCGCGAGCTTCGCGGGCGTCAGGTCCGAGACGCGCGCCAAAGGAATCCCAGACCGAGCACCAGGAAGAGCGCGTGCGGCGCCCAGGCGGCCTGCAGCGGAGTGAGGTCGCCGGCGTGGCCCAGGGCGAGTCCGGCTCGGACGGCCACGTAGTAGGAGAACGCGAGGAAGATCCCCACGCCGAACGACAGCGCTTGTCCGCGCCGTCCCACCACGGCGGCCAGCGCCGTGCCGAGCAGGGAGACGATGGCCGTCACCCACGGGGCGCTGAGCTTGAATTCGGCCTCGGATTCCCAGGCCGCCACGGGCTCGCCCGCCCGCCGCAGCGCGAGGATGCGCTGGGCCAGTTCCTTCCTGGTCATGGTCTCGGGGAGGGTCTTGTGCGACACGAGGTCCTCGGGCCGCGCGTCCGGGATGGACAGGGACAGGCTGTCGAAGCGCGAGAACGACGTCAGGACCCGACCGGTGTCGAAGGTGTGCCGGAATCCGTCGTGGAAGACCCAGACCTTGCCGTTCCACCTGGCGTCGCGGCTGTCGATGCGCTCGGTGGCCCTTCCCGCGGAAGTCCGGGCGTAGATCGCGCGCGTTCCGGAGAGGGTCGGCTGGGAAAAGTCGCGGAAGAAGAGGATCCCGTCGCGGCCCGCCTTGTAGGCGAAGTCCATGCGGTAGGGCGATTCCTCCAGCGCGGAGTTCTGCTTCGGGGGCCTGATGCGCTCTCGTTCCAGGTTGGCGCGCGGAAGGATCGTGTCCGAAGCCCGGAACCAGAGCCCGGAATAGAGCGTCGAAGCGATCCAGATGGGCAGGAGCACCCGCCACAACGGACGGCCTGCGGCGTGCATCGCCATGAGTTCCAGGCGGCGCGAGAACCCGGCGATGGTGAACATGCCCGCGAGCAGGACGGCGATGGGGGAGACCAGGAACAGGATGTACGGAATCGCGGCGACGTAGTAGGAGCGGATGTCCTGGAAGGAGCGGTCGTGCCAGATCCGGATGGCCCCCACGTAGTCCACCGCCACGAACACGATGGAGATGCAGACCAGGGCCCCCGCGAGGATGGACAGGAATCGTCTCAGGACGTACAGGTCGAGCCGGTTCACGCGGAATCCGCCCGGCGGAGCGCGCGACCCGGGAAGGACAGCCACCGGTAGCGGAAGAACTGGCTTTGCCGACCCATCCTGGACACCAGCACGGAGCCCACCACCAGGAGCATGAGGTCGGGAGCCCACATGGCGACCGCCCCGTCGATGCGTCCCCGGTCGGCGAGGGCCTCGCCCCCGATGAGTCCCGCCCAGTAGAGCATGAAGAAGGTCATGGAATAGCTGGCCCCGGTGCCGACACCGCCGGACCGGGCGAGGATCCCCAGCGGGGTGCCCACCAGGACGAACAGGATGCAGGCCGCGGGGATGGAGAATTTCTTGTGGATCTCCAGCAGGTAGCGGTTGGCCTCGTTGCGCTCCCACTGGATCTGTTCCAGTGCGATCGTGGTCTCGGCGAGCCGGGAAACGGCCAGCGAATGGACGGTGCGCGCCGAAGGAACGGGTGAACCCGTGTCCGGTTCCAGGAAGTGTCCCGCGCCCGCGCCGGAAAGCACGGCGTCGTGGGGGTGGACCGCCGGAAGGTGCGCCGCGCCTGCTTTGGCGGCGAACACGGCCGGTCCGGAGTGGAGCCCGGGGGAAGTGTCGGGAGAAGGACGCGCCGATGACGGGTGGATGGGATGTGTTGGGTGTGGACGGATGACCGGCAAAGCCGCCGCCAAGGTGTCCTTGGGGCGGGCCTTGGAGGCGGAATCCAGTTCCAGCAGGCTTTGGACCCAGCGGACGTCGGAGAAGATCCTGTCCGATTGTTCCTTGGCCAGGCTCTTCTCGCGCTGCTCCGATTCGCGCTTCTGGATGGCCATGTCTTCGATGGGCATTTCGCGGTCTCCGCGGTACCCCTTGTCGGTCCTGTGCAGGCGGGAATCGATGTTGGGCACGTCCACGTCCAGTTCCCGGAAGCCGATGTCCAGGTAGTTGGCCGGCTTGTCCCGATCGGGGGTGTGGGTCTGTCCATCCCGCAGGGAAAAGACCCAGGCGTCGTGGACGCTGTCCATCCGTACCTTGCCGGCCCGGGCGGCGATCAGGGTGGGAGCGCCCCCGTTCTGGCGATCGAGCTGGAAGATGGTGAGGTCGCGCAGCGAATCCGTCTTCGGATCCGACGATCCGATCCAGATGCGGAATCCGTCGAAGTCCTGGATCATGGTGCGTGGCTGGAGCAGCACGGCGGGCCGCTTCCTGGAAATGTCCTCGCGCAGACTCGCCGCCTTGAAATTGGCCTCGGGAAGCACGCGGTCGTTGAACCAGAGGAGGAAGACCGCGAGGGCGGCGCCGAAGCAGAGCCCCGGGAGGAGCATCCGCGCCGGATGCGTTCCGGCCGAGCGCATGGCGTCGATCTCCCCGTCGGCGCTCATGCGCCCGAAGGCCATCAAGGAGGCCACCAGCACGGACATGGGTATGGAAAGGGCCAGCATCCAGGCCGCGTTCAGGAAGAACAGCTCCAGGACCACCTTCCAGGGCAGGCCCTTGGTCAGGATGGAATCCAGGATCTGGACCACGAAATCCACCAGGAAAAGGCCCGTGATGACCACCAGCGCGTAGATGAACGGAGCGATGTGCTCACGGAGGATGTGGCGAGTGAGGATCATTTGGGTGTCGGTGGGACGAAGGTAGAAACCGGAGCTAGATTGCCGCCGCCTTGGAACCGAGACCTCAGCTCCCTCTTTCCGACTACGATTTCGAGGTGCCGCCCGACCTGGTCGCCCAGCGACCCGCTCCGCGCGGGACTTCCCGCATGCTGCTCGCGCCGGCCGGTCCGGTGGGTTCTCCCCTCGAGGATCTCCGGGTTTCGGACCTGGCTTCCCGGCTGCGGGAGGGGGATTGCCTTGTCCTCAACGACACCCGGGTGCTGAAGGCCAGGTTGAGAGCGACCCTCGCGACGGGCGGAGCGGTGGAGCTGCTGCTCCTGGAACCTCGCGAGGATGCGGGTTCCGGCAGCGCCTGGGAAGTGATGGCCAAGCCTGGTCGGAAATTGACGCCGGGGAGGGGCCTGTCCTTCGCGGACGGCACCGAAGCCCTGGTCGAGGGGCGGGAACCCGGGGGTGTCCGGATCGTCCGGTTTCCCGTCGAACCGGGACGGTTTCCGTCCTGGCTGGAGGCGATGGGGGAGGTTCCGCTTCCCCCCTATGTCCGCCGCCCCGCCCAGGAGGCCGACGAGCGCGACTACCAGACCGTCTGGGGTTGTCGTCCCGGCGCGGTGGCGGCACCCACGGCGGGACTCCACCTGGGAGAGCCGGAGATCGTTTCGGTCCGCGACGCCGGAGTCTCCATCGCGCGGTTGACCCTCCACGTGGGCGCGGGTACCTTCCTGCCCGTGGAGACGGAAAACGCGCTGGACCATCCCATGCACTCCGAGCGCTGGGAGATGCCGGACGAAACGGTCGATCTCCTTTCGCGCACCCGCGATGCGGGGGGGCGCATCGTGTGCGTGGGCACCACGGCGCTGCGAACCGTGGAGACCTGCTGGAGGGAGAACGGGGGGAGGTTCGCACCCGGATCCGGAAGGACGAAGCTGTTCCTGCATCCCATGGATCCGCCCGTTTCCGCCCAGGGCCTGCTCACGAACTTCCACTGGCCCCGCACCACCCTCGTGCTGCTGGCGGCGGGATGGCTGGGCTCCCGCGAACGCTGGCGCGAAGTGTATTCCGCGGCCTTGGAACGGCGCTACCGCCTCTTCAGCTACGGCGACTGCATGCTTTCGTTCCGGGAGTGAGGCGGAGTCCGGCGGCATTGACCGGCACTGCCCCGTGTTCTACCTTGACCGACCTCCTGGAGAGGTGGCCGAGTGGCTTAAGGCGACGGTTTGCTAAATCGTTGTAGGCCAAAACCTACCGGGGGTTCGAATCCCCCCCTCTCCGTTCTCCCGCTCCCCACGGCAGCGGTCTCAGGGAATCCCGATGCTCGTCGCCCCTCGGGTGAAAAGAGCCGCCTTGGTTTGGAATGTATCCGGAGCGGCCATGCGATAATCGATCTCGACTTGGAGGTTCGCCGAGCTGTCCTGTAGAAGTTCGACGGGAACCTTGAAGAAGTTCTCCGCTTCCGTCGCCCAGGCGAGGGAAGTCCAGGCTCCTCCAGGAGGGCGCATTCGCAGCGAATCCACGGCGGACAACGGATCCCGCACCTGTACCAGCGACCAGGAGGCGCTGGATCCCTCCTTGACCCAAAGGGATCGTGGTCCGTCGGACACTCCCGCAAGGCCTTCGCAGGGCACGAAGCTCCAGCTTCCGGAATAGCGCCCCGGCAGCGCCTCCATGATGTCCGTGGCGGGCGCTCCGCCCAGATCGATCCCGCAGTGGTCGTCGGGACACTTGTCCACGATGCGCGCGACGGTGGTGTGCCATCCGGTGGAGGTCCAGGCGCGGATCCGGGCGCACTGTCCGCACATGCGTCCGCCGTCCCACTGTCCCTGGAGATCGCCGGGAAGCTGGTTCACCTGGATGGCCGCGTAGTTCGCGATGCCCGTGATGCCGTAGTTGCAAGCCCCACCGGAGCTTGGATTCGCGTTTCCGACTCCACCGTAGGTGGTGACGTCCCCGATTCCGCCCGTGTCCGAAAGGAGGGGAATGGTCGGGGTGGTCAGGTCGATGACCAGCGTTCCCAGATCTCCCAGGACCAGAGACGCCACAGGGATCTTCGCCCTCGCCCTACCGTTCCAGGCGAAGACCAGCGTGTCTCCGGTCGCCCCGGCGAACGACGCTCCCCGGGGCGACGCCCCCCGACGATTCGAAACGGAAATTGGCCTGTCGTTCCCGGAGCTTCCGTCCGAGTCGAACCCTTGGAACCGCAAGGAAAGCCTCCCTTCGACCACGGCCAACCGACCCGATTCCGGGAGTTTTCGGAGGGATGTACTGGATCGAATCCCGTCCGCACCGGCCGAAAGCCGCCAGGCCCCGGCCGAGTCCGTGCTTGCCGTCGCGCCCTGCGAAACCAATGAAACCTGGACCTCGGGCAGGGGGTGTCCCCAGGAATCGTCCACTCGGCCGGAGAGATCCAGGGCCCCTGCCGCGAATGAGGCCATCGGGAGGGCTCCGATCAAGCCGGTCGCGGAAAGGATGCGAAATCGAGGTTGGGAATGCATTCGAGCCTCCACCTTGCAATTTAGGAAGAACTCGCTTGGGCCTGTTTCGCCGGGTTCGCCGGGTGGGACATGCTGAAATCGCCCCCCTTCGCGGTGGAGGGTCCCGATGTCCGCAGCCATCTTCCGATCCGCGACTTGATTAACTTCCGAAGACTTCTTCGCCGAGGAGTCGCGCGGGACCCATGCTCGAAAATTTCTCCACAAAAACCGGGGCCGCAATGCCCCGGTCCGGGTCCGAACGGTGACCTGGCTTGTTCGTCTGGTACCCGGCATGGCTCCCGACGGTGGACACATCCTGTCGGTCCTCGCCAAGAACACCTACGCCATCCGTCACCAGCAGAGGGCCGTCGAGGATCTCCGAAATCCCCTGCCCTGGCTCGAAGCGGACGTCTATTGGGGCGCGGGCAATCCGGCCAGGGATCCGGTCCGCGAGGAATCGGACCTTGTCGCCTGGAAGCCTTGCACCGACTTCATCCTCGTGGGGTCCGCGTGTGCTCCGCGCGGGAAGAAGGCGCGGTTTTTCGATGCCGTTCTCCAGGTGGGGAACGCCCGGAAATTGGTCCGCGTGTTCGGAAACCGCACCGTCCAGCTCAAGACCTTCGGGTTCGAGTTTTCGGAGCCCGAGCTGTTCGACACCATGCCCCTCCACTACGGTCTCGCCTTCGGCGGTACG
>CAYXXL010000137.1:0-1178 GCA_964469025.1 uncultured Fibrobacteria bacterium | reverse complement strand
ATCCGGGAAACACCTGCACCTACCCGCGAAACCCCGTGGGCAAGGGGTTCGTGGTCAAGAAGGAACCCAAGGCCCTGCACGGCCTGCAACTCCCGAACCTGGAAGATCCGGCGCAACTGCTGGTCCCCGAGAACCTGGTGGTGGGGAAGTTCCAGGACTGGAGCAGGTCGCCCGTTCCGGCGGCCTTTGGACCCATGGGCCGCAATTTCCAGCCGCGGATCGACCTGGCGGGTCTGCCGCCGAACGATCGCGACAACCAGGAATGGGCGCGCCAGAATTCCCTCGCGGCCATGCCCAGCGTGGGTGACGGTCCGGATTCCGTCCCGCACGATTCCACGCCGTTGCTGAACCCGTCCTTCTTCAACGGCGCCCCCGAGGGTCAGAGGTTCTCCCTCCTGAAGGGAGACGAAACGGTGCGCCTGGGCTACATGGACCCGGATTTCCCGCTGTTCGAGTTCCAGCTTCCCGACGACGTCCCGACCCCTTGGATGAACGTCGACGACGAAGGGAGGGAGGAGCTCAAGCCCGTGTTGCAGACGGTGGTGGTCCACAAGGAGACCAACCAGGTCACCATGGTGTGGAGAGGATCGGCCCACTACGGCGGTCCTCCGGAAATGTCCCGGTACAGCAATCTCAGGTTCGGTGTCGAGGAGGACTGATGGCGAGGTCCAAATACCAGGGCCAGACGGACACCACCTTGGTGATCACGCTGGAACCGTATCTCCCGACGGTCTCGCTCCTTTTGGCGAAGGCGGGGGACAAGGAGAAAGCGCGGGACAACTGCGGGAAATATGTTGAGCAGGTGGAGGCCGCGGACAAGGGGGCGAAAGTCCCGTCCCGCGTCCGCGACTTCCCGAAGAACTGAGCCCTCGGAGCCACCATGCCACCAGCCGCACGACTGACCGACATGACCGCCCACGGTGGGACCATCACGGGGCCCGGCGTGCCCACCGTGCTGATCGGCGGGATGCCCGCAGCCACGCTGGGTGACATGCACGTGTGCCCCATGATGACTCCTGGTACACCGCCCATCCCGCATGTGGGCGGGCCCATCACCCTGGGCAGCACCGGCGTGTTCATCGGGAAGAAGCCCGCGGCGCGCATGGGCGACATGGCGGTCTGCGTGGGACCGCCCTCCACGGTGGTGCTGGGCTGCATGACGGTGATGATCGGCGAGG
>CAYXXL010000136.1:0-7542 GCA_964469025.1 uncultured Fibrobacteria bacterium | reverse complement strand
AGCGCGGGGTGCGCATCCCCGTGTCGGTGTCGGGCACCGTGGAGATGCAGGGCGTGCTGCTGGGCGGGCAGTCCGCCGAGGCCTTCTACGCGTCCCTGGAGCACATCGACCCGTTCTACGTGGGACTCAACTGCGCGACGGGTCCGGAGTTCATGACCGACCACATCAGAAGCCTCGCGAGGTCGGCGCGCACCAACGTGGCCTGCGCCCCCAACGCGGGCCTTCCCAACGAGCACGGCGGCTACGACGAGACGCCCGAAATGCTCGCGCGCCAACTGGAGCGGTTCGCGGAAGCGGGCTGGATCAACATCGTGGGAGGATGCTGCGGCACCACACCGGCGCATGCCGCCGCCCTGGTCCAGGCGATGCGGGGCGTGAAGCCGCGACGGATTCCGTCCGAGCGCAGGCGCTGGGTGACGGGAATCGACCTCCTCGAGATGGAGGAGACGGGGCGCCCGTACATCGTGGGGGAGCGCACCAATTCCATCGGGTCGCGCGCCTTCAAGACCCTGATCAACGAAGGAAGGTTCGAGGAGGCCGCCGAGATCGCCCGCAAGCAGTCGCGCGCCGGAGCGCACATCATCGACGTGTGCCTGGCCAATCCCGACCGCGACGAGAAGTCGGACGTGGTCGATTTCCTGACCAAGGCCGTCAAGATCGTGAAGGCGCCGTTCATGATCGATTCCCAGGACCCCAAGGTGGTGGAGGCCGCCTTCCAATTGGTGCAGGGGAAGTGCGTGCTCAACTCCGTGAACCTGGAGGACGGCCCCGACGCGGAGCGTTTCACCGGACTCCTGACCCTGGTCAAGCGCTACGGGGCCATGGTGGTGGCCGGCGTGATCGACGAGGTGGGAATGGCCGTGGAGCCCGAACGCAAGCTCGCTGTGGCCGAACGGCTGCACAAGATCCTCACCGAGGACTGGGGCATCGCCGAAGAAGACATCATGTTCGACGCCTTGGTGTTTCCCGCGGGAACCGGTGACGAGAACTACGTGGGGTCCGGGGCCAAGACCATCGAAGGGGTGCGCCTGATTTCCCGGCGGTTCCCCCGGTGCCAGAGCACGCTGGGCGTCTCCAACGTCTCCTTCGGGTTGCCGCCCGCCGGTCGCGAGGTGCTGAATTCCGTCTTCCTGTACCACACCACCAAGGCCGGGCTCACCAGCGCCATCGTCAACGCGGAAAAGCTCGTCCGCTATGCGCAGATCCCCCAGGAGGAAAAGGACCTCTGCGACGACCTGATCTGGAATCGCACGCCGGATTCGGTTGCCGCGTTCACCGCGCACTTCCGCGGCAAGAAGATGGAGGAAAAGGCTGCGGCGATGGATCTGCCTCCCGCCCAAACCGTGTCCAACTGCGTGCTCACCGGCTCCAAGGAAGGCTTGGTGGACAACCTGGAGAAGCTCCTGGCGCAGGGGATGAACCCCCTGGAGATCATCAACGGCCCTTTGATGGACGGCATGAACGAGGTGGGTCGCCTGTTCAACAGGAACGAACTGATCGTGGCCGAAGTCCTCCAGAGCGCCGAGGCCATGAAGGCCGCCGTGGCCCACCTGGAGCCGCGCATGGAAAAAAACGAGAGTTCCAACCGGGGCGTGCTGATGCTCGCCACCGTGAAGGGCGACGTCCACGACATCGGGAAGAACCTGGTGGAGATCATCGTCGGGAACAACGGGTACCAGGTGGTGAACCTGGGCATCAAGGTCCCGCCGGACCGGCTGGTGGCCATGGCGCGCGAGCACAAACCCGACCTCATCGGGCTTTCCGGCCTTCTGGTCAAGAGCGCCCACGAGATGGTGACGGCCGCGCGCGACCTGCGCGACGCGGGAATCCACACGCCCATCCTGGTGGGTGGAGCTGCCCTCTCCAACAACTTCACGGTGAAGAACATCGCCACCCAGTACGAAGGCGCCGTGGTCTACTGCAAGGACGCGATGACCGGCCTGGACGCGGCCAACAAGCTCTCCGGAGACGATTCGCGCAAGCCCTTCCTGGACTCCCTGAAGGCCATGGAGGAAAATATCCGCACCGGCGCCGATTCCAAGCCGGCGGAAGCTTCCGATGCCGCGCCCAAGGAGAAGCTGGTCCTGTCGCGCGACAACGAATTGTTCGTGCCACCCACCCTGGAACGCACGGAATGGACCCGCGCCCTTCCCGAAATCTGGAAGTATCTGAACCCCGCCATGCTCTTCGGGAAGCACCTGGGGCTCAAGGGATCCGTGGAGCGGCTATGGGAAGAGAAGGACCCGAAGGCGCTGGAGCTGCGCGACTTCGTGGATTCCCTGAAGGCCGAATCCCTCAAGCGCGGCTGGATGCAGCCCAACGGCGTGTACCAGTTCTTCCGGGCGAAGGCCGACGGCGACACCATCCACCTCCTGGCCCCCGACGGGAATGCGGAGGTCGGCAAGTTGCGGTTCCCGCGTCAGTCCGAGGGGTGGGGCATCTCCCTGTCGGATTTCGTCCATCCAGGCAAGCCCGACCACGTGGCCATGTTCTGCGTGACCAGCGGAGGTGGCGTGCGCGCGGCCGTGGAGGACCTCAAGGCCAAGGGGGAATACCTGAAGGCCCACGCCTTGGCCGCCCTGGCCCTGGAGACCGCCGAAGCCATGGCCGAGCTCTGCCACAGGCATCTTCGCCTTTCCTGGGGATTCGCCGATCCCGCCGACTTGTCGGTATCCGACATCTTCAAGGCCAAGTACCGCGGCATCCGCGTGTCCTTCGGGTACCCCGCCTGCCCGCGCCTGGAAGACCAAGAGATCCTGTTCGACCTGCTGAAGCCGGAATCCGTCGGCGTCAACCTCACGGAAGGCTTCATGATGGACCCCGAAGGATCGGTGTCGGCCCTGGTGTTCCACCATCCCCAGGCGCGCTACTTCACGATCTCCCCCAAGGACCTGGAGAAGTTCGAGGCTTCGCTGGGGGGCTGAGACGGCGCCGAGAGCGCTTCGAGCCAGGCATGCGGGGAGTCCAGGCTCCGGAGGGCTCCGGTTGACACCCATCGCTGCTGAAGTAAGTTTGCTTTCAGCCTGTTAGGGCGCTCCCCAAGTCCGCATCTTCCCGTCCTTCCCTATAGGAATCCCCATGTTGATCAAATTTTTCCTGGTTGCCGCTGTCTCCTCCTTCGCGGGCGGTACGAGCGACTCCGCTTTCGCGTCCGTTCCAGGAGTGTCGGGATCTACCCCCCCTGTCTCCATTGGCGGCAACGCCGTCGTTGCCGGAGACGTCCACACCCAAGCCATCTACGTCCATCCGCTGATCACGCTGTTCACGTCTTCCATCAGCTCGGTTCCCACGGAGGTGTTCGTCACCTACGAGAGGGAGCTGGAGAGGGCGAGATCCGTGACCATCCAGCCTCTGATCGCCTTCGGTTCCGTCCAAGGGTCGACGCCCGCCGGTGCCCCGGTCCCGCCACCGAAAATGGACGTGTTCGCCTTGGGCGCGAATGTTGGCTACCGAGACTACTGGAACGGGAAAGTGGCGCACGGCGGCTACCTCGGTCCCGTCGTGGAGTTCGGGTACGCGACGGCCTCGAGGCCCATGGAAAACTTCCCTGGCGGAACCTACCTGTCCGGGAAGGCGACCGCTTTCGGGGTCGGTGCCATTGGCGTGGTGGGGTATAGAGGGAAGTGGAACGGATTCACCATGTTCGCCGACATCGGCATCGGGGGCCAGTTCACCTCGGTTTCCGGCACCGGAGGCAACCCCGGTGTTTCCGACAATGGCCTGCTGATCGACGCCAACCTTGGATTCGGCATTCCCTTCTGATCCGCCGGTGCCTCAGCGGCTCAGCGGTGGGATGGACAACGTCCGTCTCAGGCCAGTGCCTTGCAGCAGTGCCCAGGATGTGGCTGAAGTCCGCGGCAAGGCCAAGGTGGTGGGACCGGTCCCGGTCCAGCGGGAGAGGGTGCGGCCATCCGCGGAGACGAGGCGCAGCGTCCATTCTCCCGAGATTCCCACTTGCAGTTTCCGTCCGAAAAGAGCGAGGTCCGGTGCATGGGCGGAGCGCGGGGTGATGCCCACCATGTAGTCGGCCCCCTTGGTCCCGAGGAAGGCGACGTTGTCCAGGGCCAAAACGGCGTTGCCCGCTCCTTCGGCGCGGAATTCGACCAGTTGGAGAGAATCCAGGTCGAAGGGAAGGGCGATGCCCCATCCGGCCTGTTGTTGGACGTCCTGGAACAGCACGGTGTCGTGCACCCATTGGCCATTGGTGTTCGGCAGGTTGATGGCGTAATTGTTGTAGTTCCCGGGGACGTTGATGTCGGTGAGATCGACCAGCAGCCGGAAGTCCTGGGCGATGGAACTCTGCGTGGTCTTGATATCGAAGACCATTCCCACCAGGTTCATCGAAGTGTCGCGCTTGTCGAGTCCGGCGGGCACGGGGAAGTAGGTGGTCACGTAGTTCGTGTACCCCAGACCCGCCGGCTGGCCGATGTGGATGGTCGATTGCAGGTAGGGTGTGCCCAGTCCCCCGGTGGTGGGAATGGTCAGTGCGACGGTGAATGAATCCGGTCCCGCGAACGTGTTCCAGACGGTGCCGAAGGTGGTGTTCCGCACCTTGTTGTCGAAGTTGCTGATGAGCAGCACCGGACGCAGCGTCCCGGAAACCTGGATCGCCACGGAATCGCGAGCGGTATCGCCGACGGAATCCGTTACCGCGATGTGCAGTGCCCAGGACCCGGTGCCAACGCTTCCAGCGGGGACCCGGGCTGTCCAGGATTCGCAGGGCCCGTCCCAAACGCCGTCCGTGGCCACCAGGGGCCCGGACGCCGCACCGGCCGACCAGGTTCCTCCCGTCAGATGCGTCCCTTCCGCGGTGGACCATCCCGAGATGGTCACGGTATCGGCCACTGTGGGACCTGGTTTGGAAAGTTGCCAATGGACCGTGCGCAGGGGTTGGCGGGCCCGGCTCGAACCTCGCACCACCAGGAATCCGTAGGGTGGGATCTTCGCCGAACCGCTCCAACTCGCGGGAATGGGCCTGGAGGACGGACCGTTGTCCGGCGCGGCCTGCGCGTCCGTGGTGGTTCCGATCCAATTGAACTCGCCTGTACCCCAAGAGAGGATGTCGCCACCTTGTGGGAAGAGGCTCGGTTCGAGGGCGATGGTCGTGGAGTCCGGTCCCAGGTTGAAGGCCAGGATGGAAACGCGGCCATTGTTGCGCACCGCGAAAAGCCGGGCCCCGCTGACTTGGTCCACCGGTTCGATGGTGTCGCCTCCGGCGGTGTCCAGCCACTGGCGCAGGATGGTGCGCTTGGGCCAGAAGGTGGCCGCAGGGGGATCTCCGAGCGACGACCATTCGCCCAGGGTGGGATTGTCGAATTCGCTCAGGGTTCCCCAACTGCCGTCGGGTCCGGTGCCGCCTCCTTCGAACAGTTCCCAAAGCACGGCCACTCCGCGGTCCCCGAAGCGCTGGATGAAGTGGGCCAGTTGCAACCCGGTGGCGGTGCCCGCGGAGGTCGTCTGTTCCAGCGAGGAGTTCACGGTGCTGGTGTTGTACTCGGTCATCAGGATTTCGCGCGACGTCGGATTGGCGATGGTCCGTCCGACCAGTGCGGTCAAGGTGTCGTAGGCCGCTCCGCTTCCGTCGCAACTGTCGATCATGTCCTGCGTCACGGGAGGAGCGTCGAACCAGTACGGGTAGGTGTGGAAGTCGATGCCGTCGACGAGAGGCGTGGAGGTGGCCTTCTCCACCGAGTCCACGTAGTAGAGGAAGCCCTGCAGCCAGGAGCGCCCGTCGAAGTCGCCGGAGGCGTTCTGGACGAACTGGTCCGATGGGAAGACCGGTCCCACCACCTCGATGGAGTTGTCCTCGGCCTTCATGGCCCGGGCGTATGCCACGAACCGTTCGGCGTATTCCCGTGCGCTGACCGGGCCTCCATCCTCCCAATCGCCCGCGATCTCGTTCCCGATCTGCCAGCGATGGATGCCGTACCCCCGCACCTTGTTGGCGTAGTGGACCCAAGCTGCCGCTTCCTGGGGCGTGCCTCCGCCGTAGTTCACGCAGATGATGGGCTGGGCGCCGGGATAGGAGTTGATCCAGGTCATGTAGGTCTCGAAATCCCAGTCGCTGGCGTAGGTGCGTTTGCGCACTGCGGGAATGGCGGAAATGGCGTCCACCTTGGTCTGGTTGGCGCCGTCGGGGATGTTGTTGGAGACCAGAGTTCCCGACTTGAGCACCTGGAATTCCCGCACCTGCCATCCGCTGTCCAAGGTCCCGATGGGACGGACCCCGATGAATTGGGCGGCAATCGCCGTGGGCAACTTGTACCCCAGAAACGCCGAGCCAGGCAGTCGCGCCACCTCCATCCAGGGCGTCTGCTGCTGATGGGGAAGAGGATAAACTCCGTTGTTGCCCGTCCAGCGCACGATCTGCACAGAATCTGGGCGAAGGTTCCCGAGCCACAGTGCGAGAGAGTCGATCACCTTTGCTTTGCCCAAGTCCATCTCGAACCATCCGGGGGCATCCGGGTGGTCGGGGTTGGACCACCAGAAGGTGGTGGTGTCGCCGTCGTCGATCAGGCTTTGGTAGGTGGAGCCGTATTGGTTGTACGAGGTGCCGCGGTGGACGGTCTCACCCACCCAGCCCGGTGAGAAGGTGCTGTCGGAGGCCACCCAGATGGAATCCGCATCGAAGTGTCCGGCGCTGTTCCAGTGGTACTGGTTTGAGGTCGAACCATTGGGGTACCGGAACACGCGCTCGTCGATGGCGTGGATGCCCGGGGTCAGCTTGGTGAAAAGACCGGAGTCGTTCCATACGCAGAGGGGGACGCCTCCAAGGGGGTCGTGTCGCACCGCGACGCCGGGGGTTTCCGGATGGATGGTGGCGTTCCCGGAGAGGGCGGCGAGCAGCGGCAAGATCAGCATGGAGGGCTCCGTTGATGGGATCAGCGACGGAGGATAGTCGCATTTCCTGCCTCCGCGGTTCTACGGGACGTAGAACATCGGAATGAATGGCACCCGCGGTTATGCTCCCCAAAAACTGCATACGGGGAAACGGCGAGCACGTCGGACCAGCCTCGTCTATCTTGTTCGTCCATGGACGAGCCCCTTCCACCTCTCTTCAAGGACCAGCGGATCGAGGATCGAAAGCATCTCAAATACCTCGCGACGGCCCACTATGTTTTCGCGGGGCTTCTCGCGGTGGGCATCGGATTCCTGTTCGTGCACTACTGGATCTTCTTCCATTTCCTCTCCTGTCCCGGAATTTTCGCTGGCGGTTGCGCCAAGGCTCCGCCTCTGGCGTTCTTTGCGATCTTCCGTTGGTTCTACCTGGCGGCAGGAGGGTTCCTGGTCCTGGGCATCGTCGCCAACGTGGCGGCGGGGCGATGCATCACCCTGCGAAAGCGGCGGACGTTCACGCTGATCGTGGACATCGTGAACTTCTTCCAGATGCCCTTCGGGACGGTGCTCGCCATCTGCACGTTCATCGTGCTGGTGCGCGACAGCGTGATCGAGCTGTACCATCCGGGGCTGGGCGGCGCGTCCTGATTTTTTCGCCTGCGGCGCGTCCTCCCTGTTCGCGCCTTGGCAGGCGCCGGGCCTTGC
>CAYXXL010000135.1:0-7546 GCA_964469025.1 uncultured Fibrobacteria bacterium | reverse complement strand
TGCTCGCGAGCAGGGTCGGAAGATCCTTCTGCGCTCCCGTGCTGTCGTGGAACTTGACGCCGGAGGCTTCCATCTGGGAAAGCCAGCCGATGTCCGCGCCTTTCGCGAACGCGGGCGGGGAAGCCGGGGCGGGGTGCGCAAAAAACGGGCAGAGCAGAAGCCAGAGGTCAAGGCGGAATCTAGGCATGTACCCAAAGGGTACGCGCGACCCCACCGCCTGTGCAGGCCGGTTTGGGGGAAGTTGTACACTTGGGGAAAGAGGTTGCAAAGGGAAGAGGCTAGGATTGCCCAAGTCGCGCGACAGCTCACGAATGGAGAATCCTGCGGCTGCCACGGGGACCTGGGAAGCCATCGGGACCATCCACAGCCCCTTCCGCCACGCCTCGGGAACGCCGGTCCAGCCTTTCGCGGCGCGGACCCATCTTGGGGGGTGGGATCCGGTCGCGGAAGCCCTCCCGGAAGCCCCCTTCGTCCAGGAGTCGGGGGGCAGGGGGACCTTGGAGGTCGAACCACGGTGGCTGGAGGCTCTCGCCGACCTGGAGGGGTTCAGTCGGGTCTGGATCTTCTTCTGGTGCCACCGCGGTGCCCGGGCGCGGGCCCGGGTGCGGCCCTACCGCGACACCGTGGAGCGGGGATTGTTCTCCACCCGCGCGCCTGCGCGACCAAATCCCATCGGACTTTCCTGCGTGCGGCTGCTCGGGGTGCGCGGTCGATTCGTGCATGTGGCCGAGTTGGACGCCTTGGACGGGAGTCCGCTGTTGGACATCAAGCCCTATGTTCCGGCCTACGACAGCTTCCCCGAAGTCAAGATAGGATGGCTCCAGTCGCCCACCGTCCGCAAGGGCCAGATGCACGCGGATGGTCGCTTCGAGGATCCGTCCAGCCCGACCTAGCCGCTCGAGCGCGATGGGAGGGCAGGGTTCCCATTGCGCCCGCTCGAGCGCGATGGGAGGGCAGGGTTCCCATTGCGCCCGCTCGAGCGCAATGGGAGGGCAGGGTTCGTCAAATGGCTTCATCTGTCAATTGGACTGTCAACGATTGTTCTCGGGTCGCGCCTCCAACCCCACGAGTCCCGACTCCTGGACCATAGGCATACGAATTGCGCCTTGGGGAGACTTGGAGGGAGGTGCGGCCATGCAGACGCCACCGAGGCTGGAAGCCGCTGCGGAGCTTCGACTGGTGGGGGGGCTGGACACCTTCCTCGGCAAAAAGGATTCCGTCCTCCTGTCCCAGGTGCGTCTGAACGGGTCGCTGCAGTGCGCCGCGAGCATCGCGGGCATGGGCTACCGGCAGGCGATCGAGCATGTGCGCGCCATCAACGATTCCGCGGGGCGCCCCTTGGTGGCCTCGCAACAGGGCGGGAGCCGGGGGGGATCCACCACCTTGACCCCGTTGGGCGAACAGATCCTGGAACTCTACTCCAAGGCCTCGCGGGAACACCAGAAGTGGATCGTGGAGCTCAACGAGACATTGCGGCCCGAACTCGCCTGGACGTTGGGCTGAGATCGTGATCCTCGACACCACCTTGCGGGAAGGGCTCCAACGCGTGGGGGCCTACCTGGAGCCCAAGCAGAGGCGGGTCCTGGCCGAGGAGCTGGTGGCCTCCGGCATTCCGGAACTGGAGATCGGCGTGGTGGGGCGCGACGGGTTCCTGCCCAGCCTCCTCGCCGGACTCCAGTCCAGGCATCCCGACAGGCGCTTCTGGGTATGGTCGCGGCTGCGGCGGTCCGACGTCGAAGAGGCGCACCGGATGGGTGCCCGCCACATCGCCCTTTGCGCGCCCGTTTCCGCGGAACATCTGGAACTGAGGATGGGGTGGACGGAACGGGAACTGCATGACAGGATCCGTAGGCTGGTTGCCATGGCTTCGCACCTGGGCATGGAGGTCTCCGTGGGGCTGGAGGACGCCTCCCGCGCATCCATGGAGGGAATCCTTTCCGCGGCGCGCGCCGCCATCGAGGCGGGCGCGTTGCGCGTGCGCCTGGCCGACACCGTCGGCGTGCTCTCGCCCGCCGAGACCACCGAGCGCATCCTCGCGCTGGTGTCCCTGGGCGGGCAGGCGGGTTTCCACGGACACGACGATTTCGGATTGGCCACGGCCAACGCCTTGGCCGCCCTCGAGGCGGGAGCATCGGTGGTGGACGCCACCCTCCTCGGCTGGGGAGAGCGCGCGGGCATCGCGTCCACCGAGCGCCTGGGGGCGTTCCTCTCCGTTCGCCGCGGCTGGGAACTGGACATCGAACGCATATGCCGCGCCGCCCGCGACTTGGCCATGCGGTGCGGGGTCGAAATCCCTCCCAACGCGCCGGTGATCGGCGATGCGATCTTCCGGTCGGAGACGGGGTTGCACGTTTCGGCGTTGGCCGAACACCCCGCCCTGTACGAGCCCTACGGTCCGGAACTGGTGGGAGCACACAGGGAATTGAGTCTTGGCGGGAAGTCGGGTGCCGAGGCCGTCGCCAAGGTCCTGGCCACCATGGATCCGCCAGCACTTCCCGCTCCCGGCCTGGTGACGCGCATCCGGCGCGTGGCCGAACGGCTGGGCCGCCCGCTCGAGGCGCGCGAGCTGGTGCGGCTCGCCTCCACGCCGCGCTGAGTTTCCCGCGAAAGGGTCGAACAGCCCCATCGGACCGTTCGCCTGTCATCGCCACAAATGCCACAAGCGACGCAATCTGACATTGGGTGGACAGTCGAGGGATCGCGGGAGCGGGATAAACGGATCCTTTGATTGATTGAGTGGAGGATCCGATTGTGGCACGTTCCTTGATCTCCTGTTCGGCCATAGAACGGCGCCGGTCGCGCCGAAACAGGAAGGACCGAACATGCGCAAGATCGCCATCTACGGAAAAGGCGGAATTGGAAAGAGCACCACGACGCAGAACACCGTCGCGGCGCTGGCCGAAGTCGGCAAGTCGGTGATGGTGGTCGGATGCGACCCCAAGGCCGACTCCACCCGGTTGCTGCTCAACGGACTGGCCCAGAAGACAGTTCTCGACACCCTGCGCGAGGAGGGCGAGGACGTGGAACTGGACGACATCCTGAAGCCCGGTTTCCTGGGGACCCTGTGCACCGAGTCGGGCGGCCCGGAGCCCGGCGTGGGATGCGCCGGTCGCGGCATCATCACCAGCATCAACCTGCTGGAGCAGCTGGGCGCCTACGAGAAGGAACTGGACTACACCTTCTACGACGTGCTTGGAGACGTGGTCTGCGGCGGATTCGCCATGCCCATCCGCGAAGGCAAGGCGCAGGAGATCTACATCGTGGTGTCCGGCGAGATGATGGCCATGTACGCCGCCAACAACATCTGCAAGGGCATCGTGAAGTACGCCGAAGCCGGCGGCGTGCGCCTGGGCGGACTCATCTGCAACAGCCGCAAGACCGACCGCGAGGACGAGCTCATAGAGGCCCTGGCCGCGAAGCTGGGAACCCAGATGATCCATTTCATCCCGCGCCACAACGACGTCCAGCGCGCCGAGATCAACAAGAAGACCGTGATCGACTGGAACGACAAGTGCGAGCAGGCCGACGAATACCGGACCCTCGCGAAGAAGATCGACGAGAACAAGATGTTCGTCATCCCCAAGCCGCTGGCCATCGAGGAACTCGAGACCCTTCTGATGGAGTACGGCCTGGCCGCCTGATCGACCCCAAACCGGAGGTGAAGACATGATCGAGCAAAGACCCGACGCCGAGACGGCGAAACAGGAACTCATCGCGAAGTATCCGGCCAAGCTGGGGAAGAAGCGCGCCACCCAGGTGGTGGTGAACCAGGTTCCCGAGGACGGCGTCGTCCCCGAGATCCTGGTGAACTCGCGCACGGCGCCGGGGATCATCACCCAGCGCGGCTGCACCTACGCCGGATGCAAGGGCGTGGTGCTGGGGCCCACCCGCGACATCGTGAACATCACGCACGGGCCCATCGGGTGCGGCTTCTACTCCTGGCTCACGCGCCGGAACATGACGCTGCCGCCGACCCCGGAGAGCGAGAACTACATGATGTACAGCTTCTCCACGGACCTGCACGAGGACAACATCGTGTTCGGCGGCGAGAAGAAGCTGGACGCCGCCATCCAGGAGGCCTTCGACCTCTTCCACCCCAAGGCCATCTCGGTGTTCAGCACCTGCCCGGTGGGACTGATCGGGGACGACGTCCACGCCTCGGCCAAGCGCATGAAGGAGAAGCTCGGCATCAACGTCTTCGCGTTCTCCTGCGAAGGCTACAAGGGCGTCTCGCAGAGCGCGGGACACCACATCGCGAACAACCAGCTGTTCAAGCACATCGTGGGCCTGGACGACCAGGTGCGCGGCTCCACGAAGTACCGCGTGAACCTGCTGGGAGAGTACAACATCGGTGGCGACGCCTTCGAGATCGAGGAGCTGTTCACCCGCTGCGGGTTCGAACTGGTGGCCACGTTCTCCGGAAACTCCACCTACGGGCAGTTCGCCAACTCGCACACGGCCGACCTCAACATGGTCATGTGCCACCGGTCCATCAACTACGTGGCCGAGATGATGGAGAAGAAGTTCGGCATCCCCTGGATCAAGGTGAACTTCGTGAGCGCTTCGGGCACCGCCAAGTCGCTCCGCAAGATGGCCGCCTACTTCGAGGACCAGGATCTGTCGGACCGCGTGGAGGCGGTGATCGCCGAGGAGATGGAGAAGGTGGAGGTCCAGCGAAGGAGGTTCGCCGCCCGCACCCGAGGCAAGACCGCAGTGCTCTTCGTGGGAGGCAGCCGCGCCCACCACTACCAGGAACTGTTCAAGGAGCTGGAGATGAAGGTGCTCGCGGCGGGATACGAATTCGCCCACCGCGACGACTACGAGGGACGTCGGGTCCTGGGCACCATCAAGATCGACGCCGACAGCCGCAACATCGAGGAACTCCACATCGAGGCCGATCCGGAACGGTTCAACCCCCGCGTGGACTCGGAAACGGAAGAACGCCTTGCCGCCAAGGGATTCAAGTTCAAGGACTACGAGGGCATGATGCCCGACATGGATCCCGACACCCTGGTGATCGACGACATCTCGGCCCACGAGACCGAGAAGCTCATCGAGTTGCTGAAGCCCGACGTCTTCTGCGCCGGCATCAAGGAGAAGTACGTCGTCCAGAAGATGGGCGTCCCCTGCAAGCAGCTGCACAACTACGACGTGGGAGGGCCCTACAACGCCTTCCGCGGGGCGGTGAACTTCTACCGGGACATCGACCGCATGGTCAACAGCCCCGTCTGGAAGCTCGCCCAGGCTCCCTGGCAGACCACCGGGGAAGTCCCGACCGCCGCGCTCGAAGCCGCGGTCGCCTGACCACACCCTTCAAGACTGGAGACAGGAAATGACTCTTCTCAGGCACACCCCCAAGGGAGAGATCGCGGAGCGCAGCGCGCTCGTGATCAATCCCGCCAAGACCTGCCAGCCCATCGGGGCCATGTACGCGGCGTTGGGCATCCATGGATGCCTGCCCCACAGCCACGGCTCGCAGGGATGCTGCTCCTACCACCGCTCCACCCTGACCCGGCACTACAAGGACCCGGTGATGGCCTCCACGTCGTCCTTCACGGAGGGCTCCGCGGTGTTCGGCGGGCAGGCCAACCTGCTCACCGCGCTGCAGACCATCTTCGGCGTCTACGACCCGAAGATCGTGGCCATCCACACCACGTGCCTTTCCGAAACGATCGGCGACGACGTGCCGCAGATCGTGAAGAAGGCCGTCGAGGAGGGGAAGGTCCCGGTGGGCAAGGTGGTGTTCCACGCGAACACCCCCAGCTACACCGGAACCCAGGTCACCGGGTACGCCAACATGGTGCAGGCCATGGTGAAGTGCCTGGCGCGCTCCACCGACGAAACCGGCGAGCACGCGGCCATCATCCCGGGTTGGGTGGAGCCAGCGGACATGCGCGAGATCAAGCGCATCGTGTCGCTCATGGGAATCGAGCACGTGATGTTCCCCGACACCGACGGCGTCTTCGACGCGCCCATGACCGGCAAGCACCGGTTCTACCCCAAGGGCGGAGCCAAGCTGGAGGACATCGGACGGTCCGGTGACGCCAAGCGCAGCTTCGCGCTGGGGCCCGTGGCCACCAGGGCCGCATCCGAGGAACTCCTCAAGCTGCACAAGGTGGAGGGAGACGTCCTCGATCTCCCCATCGGGATCGCGGCCACGGACCGGTTCATCGAGGCGTTGCGCAAGGCCTACGGCATCCAGGTCCCCGACTCCCTGACCGACGAGCGCGGGAAGCTGGTGGACCTTCTGACGGACATGGAGCAGTACCTGTGGGGCAAGAAGGTCGCGATCTTCGGCGACCCCGACCAACTCATCGCCCTCACGGAATTCCTGCAGACCATGGGCATGACCGTGCGCCACATCGTGACGGGAACGGAAAGCAAGTTCATCGAGCAGCGGCTCAGGGAGATCAATCCGGACGCCAACCTGAAGGTGGGCGGCGACATGTTCCTGCTGCACCAGTGGATGAAGAACGAGCCCGTGGACCTGCTCATCGGAAACACCTACGGCAAGTACATGGCGCGGGACGAGGACGTTCCTTTCCTGCGCTACGGGTTCCCCATCCTCGACCGACAGGGACACCAGCACTTTCCATCTGTTGGGTACATGGGCGGGATCCGTCTGGCGGAGCAGATCCTGAACCTGCTCATGGACCGCATCGACCGCGACGTGGAAGAACACAAGATGGAATTGCAGATGTAAAAACGGCGATCTGGCGGCGCATTCTGGCTCCGACCCACCTCCGGCTCCCGCGGCGTACCGATGCGTACGCCTTGGTCGCCGTCGGATGGGCTCGTCGCCGCGACTGCATCCACCATCTCGCCGTTTTGCGATTCGAATCACTGCGCAAGACAACGAACGAAGGGAGAACACATGGAAAAGCCGGAGAAGCAGATTTTCGTTTGCGCGAGCTTCCGCGTCTCGGGAGAGGCGCAAGGGGCCTGCCGGAAGAAAGGATCCACGGACCTTCTGGGCTACCTGGAAGGCGAACTCGCCGACCGCGGCATGACGGGAGTCACGGTGTCCAGCACCGCCTGCCTCAAGGCCTGCGACCGCGGACCCGTGATGATCGTGCACCCCGACAACGTCTGGTACGGCAAGGTGAACGAGGAGGCCATCGACGACATCCTCACCGCCATGGAAGAGGGAACCGTCGCCGAACAGCATCTGCTGACCTGAACGCACGCCACGGAAGGACACGGCGTCGGTCGGAATCACATCGGGCCGGCAATTCCCCGCTTGTCCGAACGCCTCCTTCCCTGTGGTCGAGAGCCCATTCGGCGAAAGCCGGGTGGGCTCTTTCGGACATGGACGCGACTCAGCCCTGTTCCCTGGACACCTCCTGCACGCGCATCATGGCCGTGACACCGGCACCGACCAGCGGCCCGAACAGGATGCCCACAGGTCCGAAGAACGAAAGACCCCCGATGGTGGTGAGGAACACCATCAGGTCGTGCATGCCCGCGTCCCGGCCCACCAGGATCGGACGCAGGATGCTGTCGATCAGGGCGATGACCCCTACGCCGACCCCGAGCACCAGGATGG
>CAYXXL010000134.1:0-7655 GCA_964469025.1 uncultured Fibrobacteria bacterium | reverse complement strand
GTCAGCTCCTGGACTTCGCCCGCTCCCAACCGGGTCCGGAACAGTCCGTGGACCTTTCCCGGACGGTGTCCACCGTGACGGATCTCGTCTTTCCGGTGGCCCGCAAACGCTCCGCGACCCTCGAGAAGATCCTGCCCGGGGAACCCCTGCTGGTCGCGGGTTCGGCCGATGGCGTCCAGCAGATCGTGCTCAACCTGGTGATGAACGCGCTACAGGCGATCCCCGAGGGCGGCGTGGTGCGGATCGGAGCGAACCTGGACGGGAAGGACGAGGTCCTTTGCGTGGACGACGACGGCCCGGGCATCCCCGAGGACCGCCGCGCCGCCATCTTCGACCCCTTCTACACCACCAAGAAGCAGGGCGAGGGCTCCGGGTTGGGGCTGACCGTGGTGCTGGGCCTGGTGCGCCGGATGGACGCCAAGCTCAGGGTCGACCGGAGCGATCTGGGGGGCGCGAGGTTCGAGGTGCGCTTCCGCGCCTGGAGCTAGGGGCGATGCGTGAATCGCCCCCGCATCACCCGATCCTCAGGACGTGGGCGGGGCACACGACGGGGTCCAGTCGAACCCAATTGCGCCCCGCGTTCCAGGTCCAACGCTCCTTGGTGACAAGATCCGTCACAGGGTACGGAGCCCACCCGATTCCCAGGTCGTCCCAGGGCGGGTCCACGAAGCCTTCGCGGGCTCGGACGGGGTCGCAGTTGACCACGCACAGCAGGCGGTCGTCGCCGCGGACGCGGACGAAGGCGAGCAGCTCGGGATCCGTGCAGTCCACGAAGCGGATGCCGTGGTCCTGCAGCGAGGGGTGGGCGTTTCGGATCTCGTTCAGGGTGCGGATCCAGTCCTTGATGTGGCCGGGCCGATTCCAGTCCCAGGTCTTGTACTGGTACTTCTCGGAGTCCAGGTACTCTTCCTTGCCGGGAATGGGGGTGGCCTCGCACAGCTCCCACCCGTTGTACATGCCCCACGACGGCGAGAGCAGGGCGGCCAGCGCGGTGCGCACCAGGAACGCCGGCCGGCCGTGGTCCTGGCACTGGTGGGGATTGATGTCGGGCGTGTTGGTGAAGAAATTCCCGCGCATGTAGTCGCGCTCGGGTTCCCGGGTCAGCTCTTCCAGGTATTCCCTCAATTCCTTCGCCGATTCGCGCCACACGAAGTAGGTGTAGCTCTGGCTGAATCCGAGCTTGGCCAGGTTCTTCATGGGCTTGGGGCGCGTGAACGATTCGGAGAGGAAAACTGCGTCCGGACAGCGCCGCTTCACCTCGCGGATCAGCCACTGCCAGAATCCGAAGGGCTTGGTGTGTGGGTTGTCCTCGCGGAAGATCCGGATGCCCTTGTCGATCCAGAAGAGGTGCAGGCGCAGGAATTCGCGCCACATCGCTTCGTGGTCGGGCCCGAAGTAGGTGAAGGCGTAGATGTCCTCGTACTTCTTGGGGGGGTTCTCCGCGTACTTGATGGTGCCGTCGGGCTCGCGGTAGAACCAGTCGGGATGATCCACCGCGTAGGGATGGTCGGGGCTCGCGTTCAAGGCCACGTCCAGCGCCACTTGCATCCCGTGGCTTTCGCAGGCCATGATGAATTTCTCGAAACCCTCCATGGTCCCGATGTCCGGATCCACCGCATCGTGGCCGCCGTGCTCGTTTCCGATGGCGTAGGGGCAGCCCGGATCGCCGGGAAGAGCCAGGGTGGAATTGTTCTTCCCCTTGCGGTTCGTCTTCCCGATGGGGTGGACGGGCGGAACGTAGAGGACCTGGAAGCCCATGGAAGCGATCTCGGGAAGGCGTGCGATGCATTCGTCCCAGGTCGCCGATCGCGTCGGGTCCTTTCCCTGCGAACGCGGCCACATCTCGTACCACGCCCCGAAACGCGCGACCACCGGGTCCACCACCAGATCGTAGATGGGAGATGCGGCTTCCAACCCCGTCTTGTGCCAGGTGCCCCCCACGCGGAACTCGAACAATCCCACCTCGTCCAGCTTCACGGAACCCTTCCAGCGGTCGTTCTCCAGCTTCTCCAGCGCCGAGCGCCGCCAGGAGCCGCCCTCGCGGCGCAGCTCGAACCAGCAGTCGTACTTCTCGTGGCCAAACATCCAAATGTCGGCCTCCACCTCCAGAAGATCCCCCACCTCGCGCTTGGCGGGCCAAAGGCCACCGTCCACGGAAGGCGTCACGTTCTCGAACACGAAGACGGAGGTCTCGGGAGGAACCGGCTCGGTGGGTCCGATGGCGAGGAGGGGATGGACCGGGGTCTGTGCGGCGGCCGTCTTGCGGTCGGGCATCTTGGGCGAGACCTTCGCCGGGGCCTTCGAAAGGGGTGTAGCGGGACTGGACGATGTCTTCCTAGTGGCCATCTGGTCAGGACTCCGGCGGATAAAGGATCGATCCGCGAATCTAGGATATCGGGTGGGGCGGGCCGTCGCTTGCTTTCCGGGATGATGGGAAGTAAACTATGGTCATGAGTCAGATGACCATGACTTCGGCGGGAGATTTCAAGGCCAAATGTCTTGCGCTCATGGACGACGTCCAGTCGTCGGGAGGCGAGATCGTCATCACCAAAAGGGGTCACCCTGTCGCGCGGCTCGTTTCCGCCGCGCCGCGTCGGCCTTCGGGCCTGTTCGGTCGGATGTCGGGATCGGTGCGGATTCTGGGTGATCTGATTGCGCCCATCGGCGACGCGTGGGATGCCGAAGAAGAAATCTGATCCGTCGAGCACCGTGCTGGAGGCCCGGGAATCCGGCACTCCCGGCGGGTTCGTGCTCGATACCCATGTGCTGATCTGGTTTCTGACGGGACATCCCCATCTGAAGAAGCCCGCCCTCTCCGCCATGGAAGCCGCGGCGACTTCGGAAGGACTCTTCATCCCTGCCATCAGCATCTGGGAGATCGGAATGCTTGAAGCCAAAGGTCGCATCAGTATCGCGGGGGGAGCATCTGCATGGGTGCGGCGCGCCCTGCAGCTTCCGGGCTTGCATCTGGCGCCACTCCAACCGGAGATCAGTCTATCCGCCGCCGCCCTCCCCGATTTCCACGGCGATCCCGCCGACCGGATGATCGTCGCGACGGCGGTCTACCTGGGGTTCCCGCTGGCCACCGCCGACCAGAAGATCAAGACGTGGGGTGGAAAGCACAAGGCGGGGATTTTGGGGGTGGGATGACCTGGCGGCTGAAGGCTTGCGCGACAGCACAGATATTCGCCCTGGATATCGAGTCGTCCCTGCAAAAGTCCTGAAACCCGCATGGATACGGGGAAAATTGGCTGTAGATCAGGGGTGTGAATGACCGGAAATTGACAGAAACGCCTTCGGTTTCCGGCAAACTCCTGCAGACCCGTCTCATTTCCCCTGGCGCATACCGCCGAAGCGGCTTCCCAAGACTTATCCGTTGCGCCGGACAAAAAACGCTTGCGGACACGTCTCTGACCCAAATGGACCCTTCCTTTGGGGCCATTTCGTCATTACTTGTTGACAAGTTTTATTCATCCAGCGAATCGCGCGGGATAAAATAAATTGTTTTTTCCCGTAAATCATCGGGTGTCATCGCGCTTGAAAGGTCTCGATTAATAATTCGAGAGTGATCAAATAATATCCTTCCAATATAACTCTCGCTTGCATCACCACCTCTCACCATCAGCACAAATTCGTTGGAGTCATCTTTCTGAATTGCTAGAGAAGCCAAGTCGACAAAATCACAGAAAGCTGATCTCGGAACAAACAGCAGCTTATTATTTACTCTGATGGTCAATTTATCCAATATGTTGCAAGGATATCGACTATATGTGCATCCCGATTGTGCTCCATAAATTGGTGCGGCCGGTGTTCCAATTGGAACTTCATGTGTAGTTATATTTACCACGATCTGATCTGAACCTATTGAGTCACATATACGCGTTTCTCCATTTGGTGCTACCACATGTGTTTCCATCTTTTCTGGAGTTGTACACGAAAACACATAGCCAAGAAGAATTATCAAGCTAAAGAAACCAATCATTGTGTAACATTCAAACTGTTATCCCCACTATTCGCTATCTTATTGCGGATGCTCCGATTCAATATGATGCATCCCTCCGATGCGCTATTATCCCCGTTTGAGTTATCCCCGTGAATAAGAACCCCCCCTCTGCCAAACATATTATTCGACGGATCAGGAGTCAATGTCATAGAGTTGGGCAAACTTGTGCCATTTCCCGTAACATTATTCTGCTGAGGGTTAATGGTGTATTTGCCTTGGGGAATGGGCCCGACGTTTTGCACTCCTTGCATTGCGGGATTATTCAATCCATCTCCATTACCGGAATAGCCGCTCCCTTCGTTCGTGGTATTTCCGCTTCCGTCAGTATGACTTAATTGCTGAGATGATTGACTGTAAGTCCAAACCAGACCGTTATTGTCAATCCAATTCACTGGATCGTTTCCGACATAACCATACAAATTTGCCAATCTGCCGTTGAATCTAATCGGGTCCTTCCTCGTCCACCGCCCCAGTTCGGGTGTGTATTCCCGAGCCCCGAAGTGTGTCAGGCCCGTTACATCGTCCCGTAAGCCACCTGCAAATCCAAATGGCTGGAAGCTCGCGTTTGTCGAACTCGTCACGTTGCCCCAAACGTCATAGTTGAGGCCGGAGACGACGGCACCCGTCGAGGTGTTTACCACCTCACGCAGACTTCCAAGTTGGTCAGTCACGAGTTGGTAGGTGACACCTGCACGTACCATGTAGTCCGGGACATTTACATGCGTTCCGTAGACATATCGCGTGAGGATGTTCCCGATCGAATCCACCTCAGCTACCGGACGGAGAGACCCTTCCCATAGCCAACGGTTTGTTGCAACTCCGTTGAGCTTGCGGGCGATGCGGCGGCCTATTGCGTCCAGCGTATAGGAGACAGAGTCTCCGGAGGGAAGCACGACCGAGAGCAGCTCTCCTTGCAGAGTGTAGTGGTAGCGGGTGGTTCCCGTGACGCTGGAGCGCGAGACCATCCGACCGTTTTCGTCGTAGGCGTAGGAGATGCCGTTTGCCGAAGTCACCCGATCTTGGGCATCGACAGAAACCCCGGAGATTCCAGTTCCGGAGATTCGCACCCCGTTGGAGTCGTAGCCGTACCAAGCGCTCAAGGAACCGTTGGCCCAGACGGAATCCAGCCGCCCCGCCAAATCGTACTTGTACTTCCAGTTGGTGTTGGTTCCGTTCATCCAATCTCCCTTGGTCAGAATACGGCCCAGCGAATCCCGTGTGAACGTCGAAATCGCCAGGATTGTCGTCCCCTGGTAGGTCGTGCTGTCGGCGATGATTTCGCCCTGGCCATCTCGCCCTAGACGATGGATGATCGATCCCACTGTGTCCCCGGATGTCAGACCGGAAACAGGATCTCTGGATACCGACAGCACGCCCGCGTGGGTCAATGTCCCATCGGGGTCGTAGCCATAAGAGGTTGCGCTTCCTGCAGCCGTCTGGCTGGTCGGGTGGAAGTTCGCATCCCAAGTCGTGGATACCGAACCCGTGACAGCTCCGCTCCAGGTCTCGGAAAGCGGCAAGGAGCCGTCCCAGGTCCAGGCCAACCGTTGGCCGGATCGCAGAAGGGAATCCACGCGCCCGAGGGAATCGTAAGACAAATGCGTTGTATCCGTGGCCTCGGAGACCGATACAACGCGTCCCAGCGCGTCGCGGCCCAGTCCGATATTGCCAACCGGCGTCGTCATCCCTGATAAGGTACGGTCTTGGGTCCAGTTCCACAGCAAGGAACCTCCTCCTGTGGAGTCAATCGAGGGCGGCAAGTAGAGACTATCGTCGCCCAGGGAGTTGGTGAAGAACTGGTGTGCCTTGCGACCTGGTGGGGTTAAACTGGCGAGGGAACCGTCTGCCCACCGAGTCAGCGCGATGACACGGCCGTCGGGTGTCGTTCCCCCCAAGGAGCGCAGCGAAGCATCCCAGTGCAGGGCGATCTCGCGTCCCAGGGGATCCACCAGCGAGTCCATGGTGTTGGCAGGCCCCCAAACCGTTCGCCAGACGCGGCCACCCTGCCGAATCGTCGAGATGCGTCCGCGACTGTCCCGGGTGTAGGAGACCGTCGGAAGTCCAGGCAACTGCACGGAATCCACGACTCCGAATTTCCCGACAAAAACCGACGAGATCCGGCCTTGCGGATCGGTGAGGGTCCATGTGCGGGAAAGGGAATCCCAGGCGCGCAGCCAGGTGCCGGAAGGCGTCACGGAGGTGTCGTGCCAGGTGCGGGGGGGCCCATAGGGAGGAACGCTTCCCTGGGTGATGCCGACCTTGTAGGTGGTCTGCGAAATAATTCCATCTGGAGTGGTATCCGCAGTTACGCCTGGCAACGGAACCAACGTGCCGAACTGGGGATGCTGCAGAGCGGTGACGTGGGTGATGGTGTGGTCAGAGCTGACGACCCTGGTATCCCCCGTTGCCCAGTCGTGCACAACTGTGGTATCCCCCTGCTCCCCAACGATCACCGTGTTGGCGCTCAAGTCTGGCAGAAACGAGGTTGTCGCCTGAAGGGCACGCCCCGAGGGCTGGATGATCTCGGCGAAACGAGTCTGGGTGGCCAAGTCGAAGGTGCTGGAGAGCGTGACTTGCTTCCCGTCCGGGCGCTGGTCGTAAGCAAGGTTACCCAGGGTATCAAACCCGTACTGGGAGGTGCGACCCAGCGGATCCGTATGGGAGGCAAGGAACCCGTTCTGCCAGGCCAGGAGATCGCTGTGGGAATCTGGACCTGTAACGGACGTCACCTGGTTTCCAGCAAGGTTCAGAACCGTCTGCTGTCCTCCCGGGGCTTTGATCGTGATTCCCGTCCCCGTGTAGGTCAGTGCCGTCTGGTTTCCGTACCCGTCAGTGATCTGGGTCACACGCCCCGAGGAGTCGTAGTTCATGCGACGGATGGTGTCTCCGGTCAAGGCATCCAGGGTAAGGGTGTGGTGCGCCCAAGTGTCAAAGACGTAGATCTGGCTTCCGTCCTTGGAAGGCACCTGTGTCATGGACACCGCGGTCGGATCAAGTGTTCGGAAGGTGGCGATGCCATTGCCTCCTAGACCACCAAGCACGATCACCCCGTTGGGCAAAAGCGCCATCGAGTAGGTGCTGGAGAGGTCCACCAATTGAGGGTTGGAGCTTAGACCACCATTGGTCTGGAACACGCCGGCGACATGGTGGACGGCGCTGTCCGATCCGACCGAAATCAATGAGCCGGGGGAGAGGACGTAGGTGGTTCCATCCGGGGCCGCGGAGATGGACTTTGTCTCCCCGAGCACCCCGAGATATCCAGTGCTTGAAGATGCCCCGTCCTGATAAGCAGGTGGAGTGGGATCATTGAAGCCACGAATGGAGCCTGCTTGCCATGTGAGGTTGGCGGTGTCTCCGTCATAGATCGCCAGGGTGTTGCAACCGCCAAAGGTATAGACATACCCAATCGAGGAACCATTGACGCCGATATAGAGGGCCCGGTCGTTGGCATCCCGTCCCACCATCGCTTCGTATCCCAGGCCGTCTAGTTGCGCAAGGTGCGCGGATTCCAAATTTCCGCTTGGTGATAAAATGAACCTCCAAGAATCGTAGAGATTGTGTTGCGCTAGAACATGGACTCGACCGTCCCCATCCTGAGCAAAAGAAGTGATGACCCACTGGTTGGTGTAACCGCTATCTGCCAACAGAAGAT
>CAYXXL010000133.1:0-7677 GCA_964469025.1 uncultured Fibrobacteria bacterium | reverse complement strand
CGGCGACGGGCACGAGGGCGAACCGGAGCCCCCAGACCGCGGCTTGGTAGCGGAACGAGGGGTTCGCCGCGGCGTAGTCGTTGACCGCCTTCTGGACGAGCCCCAGCTTCTCGCGGACCCCGTCGCTGTTCCCGTTGAAGGACGTGGAGTAGGAGTCCTTGTAGAAGGGGTCGGTGGCCCCCGTGGTCTGCAGCACGGTCCCCAGGGGGATGGTCGTGGACCCCACCGTGATGGCGTTGATCGCGTTCTGGACCAGGGCGCCGAAGGTCGCGAGGTTCGTGGTGGGGGAGTAGGTCAGACCCGTGGGAGCGGGCCGCGCCGCGGCGTACCGCGAGACCTCCAGCCCGCCCTGGGCGGTGCCCAGCATCAGCGGGACGGCCAGGTCCTTGGTGGGATCGGTTCCAGGAACGATCCAGACATCTCCGTTCGAGGAGGAGATCCGCAACCAGGCGCTGTCCTGGGTCGTCGTCGACGGTCCCGCGACCAGCGTGACGGAAACCTGGGAAGGCGCTTGGAGAAAACCGTTGACGATCGGATGCAGCAGTGCGTCCAAGGCGTTGCTCAGGTTTCCGAAGCTCGAGGTGTCCAAGCTGGTCAGGTCCGCGGCGCCCAGGTCCACCGACACCAGAGGAGCGCCATCCACCGAGATCCGGAACTGCCGATTGGCGGGGAAAAGGGCGACCAGGGCGGTTCGCAGGGCGGTCATGTCTCCCGTGGCGTAGGCGATGGGCCGACCGCCCTGGGAAAATCCGGTGGCGGAGGCGGTCGCGCCCGAGCCGGCCGATACGTTCACCAATTTGGAGTTCTGGGTCAGGTAAAGGGGCGCGTAGCGGGCGGAGGAAGGATCCATAGAGAGCGCGGTCCAGATCTCCTGGTTCTGCTTGACGGGCCTGCCGCCGGAATCCAGGCCCCAACGGAACAGTTCCACGTTGAACGTCGATTCCGGCTGGACGCCGGAGTAGGTCACCGCGGCCCGGATCGTCTCGCCCACCACCCCGGCGTCCACCGCGGCGAGCACCAGCGAATCGGTGCCGGATTCCGTCTGCAAGGTGACCGTGGACTGGGTGGCGTTCTTGGCCAGGCGCACGACCCATGCCTGGGTCCCGCCGTTCTGGAAGAACATCCGCACCTGCCTCGCCAAGTCGCTGCCGGCGTAGGTGGACGTGAACGTCCGCTCGAAGTCCGAGGGGTTGAGGATCAGTTGCGGGGAACCGATGGGTCCTTGGGCGGCTCGCCCCAGGAACAGGGCCACCGAAGTGCTCACCCCCGCGATCGTGTGGACGCCGCTGGGGAGCTCCTGTACGTAGACTCCCGGATACGTTGGTGTGATCGGCACGCCTGCCTCCTTGTTGGACTTCGCGGAGCGCTTCGCGGAATGGGAAGCTCCGTCCTGTCCGGCTGGACATTCCCCCAGGGCGAGATTGATGCCAACCTGAAAACAGAGACAGAGAATCATTCGCATGGGAAATGGTCGGAGGAATTTGTCCTGGTTGGGATCCGGAAATTGTCCGAGCTTTCCGTTTCATTCTCTCCGGGGTCTTCTCCTGGACGGAAATTTCGCATAGATTGATTCCACTCTTCTTCGTTGGATCCATCGCCTCGTGGCGGCGGGTCCGATGGAGAGGATGGATTTGTCCGAGTGCGCCTCCGCGATGTCCTGGCCGACAGGGACTCCCCACCACGGGGAGGCGCGGTGCGGTGGCAACCGTGTTCCACGTTCCGGAGGTTTGCAGGATGGGAGATGCCAAGCGAGATGGCCGGGACGGGCGGGCCCAGGTGGGAAATGCCGGAACCGTTCCGCCGGAGGATCCTCTCCTTCGCCGGTTGCGGGAAGGATTCGGTCGGGACCAACTGGTCGGAAACGACCACGGGTTCCTCAAGGAGATCCGCAAGATCCCCGTGGTGGCCAACAGCGACGCCAGCGTGCTCCTCTGCGGCGAGACGGGAACCGGCAAGGAGGTCTGCGCCCGCGCCATCCACGCCTTGAGCGTGCGCTCGCGGGCCCCGTTCTTCGCGATCAACTGCGGGGCGATGCCGTTGGAGCTGGTGGAAAACGAGCTGTTCGGGCACGAGAGCCAGGCGTACACCGGAGCGGCCACGGATCGCGCGGGGGTCCTTGCGATGGCCCAGGGCGGGACCCTCTTCCTGGACGAGATCGACTCCCTTCCCGCCGTCTCCCAGGTGAAGCTCCTGCGCTTTTTGCAGGAGCGCGAATACCGTCCCCTGGGATCCACCAGCGTCCGGAAGGCCGACGTCCGGGTGCTCGCGGCCACCAACCTCGGTCCGGAAGACCTCGCCGGCGGAACGTCCCTGCGGCGCGACCTCTACTACCGGCTGAACGTGGTCTCGCTGCGGCTGCCTCCGCTGCGCGAACGGCGCGGGGACATCCCCCTCCTGGCCGAACATTTCCTGTCGTGCTGGCGGGTGCGGTCCCCCGTCCGCGTGGAGGGGATCTCGCCCAGCGCACTGGAACGCCTCCTCTCCCACGCGTGGCCGGGGAACATCCGCGAGCTCGAGCACGTGATCGAGCGCGCCGTGGTCTTCGCCTCGTCGAGCCGGATCGAATCCGACGACCTCGACCTTCCTTTCGCACCCCCCGGTGCTTCGGATCCGTACTCGGGTCCGTTCCGCAACGCCAAGGCCCGGGTGGTCCACGAATTCGAACGCGGCTACATCGAACGACTCCTGGTGGTCCATCGCGGCAACATCAGCCAGGCGGCCTCGCAGGCGCGCAAGAACCGCCGCGCGTTCTTCGAACTGATCCGCAAGCACAGCATCGACGTCTCCAGGTATCGGGAAACATTGGCCTAGAAGGCCGATGCCTACAGCAAATGCAGTGTCGTCTCCCATCCGCCCGAGGCGGCGAGCTGGCGCAGTCCCTTGTCGAAGCTGACCAGTCGCGCTTCGTGCTTCCTGGAAAGGGCCAGGAGGGAGGCGTCCACCACCTGCCGGTAGCCGCGCACGGATCTGGCGGGGAAATCGGCCTCGGAGAACGGCCCGTTCTGTGCCAGGAAGCGGTGACCGGGCACCTTGCGCAAGGCCTCCAGCACGGCCAGCGCCTCGCGGAAGGAGGCGGGATCGGAAAAGACCTTGGGGTTCATGGAGAGTCGGACGAAAGCGGATTCCGTGAGGGTGCAGGTGGCCCAGCCTTCGCCGCTGTGCGCTGAAAACCACGAGCGCGCGGCCTCGTGCGTCTCCAACTCCTCCCAGCACACCGCCAGCAGGACATTGACATCCAGCAGGAAGCTCACTCGTCGTCTTGGGCGCGGAGCACCGTTTCCAGCAGCACCTTGCCATGCGGTTTTCCGCGGCGGAACACGGGGAGATTGTCCTTGGATCCGACGGTCGGCGTCCCCTCCAGTCCACGACGGGCCAATTGGGAAACGATCTCCCCCAAGCTCAACTCCTGGGTGGAGGCGATTTCTCGAGCTTCGAACAGAAGGTCATCGTCAAGCATCAAAGTTGTCCGCATGATGTTAATATATGGTTTTGAGAACCATTTTTCAATCACTGTCACAAATTATGCCAACCCGTACCAAGGTTGCCCGCCTTTCTACCCACCGGCAACCCGGGAATCCGAATTGCACTCCGTTGCGTCCATGTCGGGCGGGAAACGTCTAATTTCCGACTTCCCTCCCATGAACCACCGAGGATCCACCATGACCCGTCCATCCGCCATCCTGGTCGCTGCCCTGGGATCCCTCCTCGCTTCCTGCGCCGGTCCCTTCCATCTGGGAGCCGACGGCCTGCGCATCGACATCCTGGCCTCCGAAATCCAGAAGAAGATCGACCAGAAGGGGGGATTCCCCATCCACAAGGAGTTGGAACCGATGGGAGGGGTGCAGGTATCCCTGGCCACGCTGGTGCTGGTGCCTGCGGAGAATTCCATCGGGCTCTCCGTTCCGGTGGAAGTCAAGAGGCTCGGGCGATCCTGGTCTGGTGCCATCGCCTTCACCGCGGCACCTGCCTACGAGAGGGAAACCGGGATCGTCTATCTGCACGATTTCGCGGTCCGCGACATCCAGGTGCCCGGCCTGCCCCACGACATGGACGGAATCACAAGCCGGGTGGTGACGGACATCCTGCGCGACACCATCCATCGCTACGACATCTACCAGTTGAACGGAAGCCGTTCCAAGGCGGAATGGTTCGCCAAGCTGGTGCTCAAGGACATCCAGGTGCGCCCAGACCGGGTGTCGGTGCACTTGGGCCTGTAGGAGGGGCGTGCCTCCCGGGCTTACATTTCCCTCTTCCATGTCCGAACAAGACGTCTCCGGAGGGGCCAAGGCCCTGACCGACCAGGAGCTTGCCCGCCGCGAAAACCTCCGTCGGATCCGAGAGCTGGGGGTGGAGCCCTACCCCTACCGGTTCGCTTTCACCCACCGTGCGGCGGATCTCAAACTGCTGGGGGAGGGGAGGGAAAGCGCCGACCTCAAGGCTTCCGGCACCTATGCCCTGGCCGGGCGCATCGTCGCCTTCCGCAGCTCCGGCAAGACGGCGTTCCTGAACCTCCAGGACGACCACGAACGGATCCAGGTGTACCTGCGCCGCGACGACGACGCCCAGGAATCGGGCACGGTGGAAGGGCTGGGCGAGGAGATCTGGCCGGTGGTCCGGAGCCTGGACCTGGGAGATTTCATCGGAGTGCGCGGGGTGCTCATGCGCACCAAGACGGGCGAGCTCACCTTGCAGGCGGTGGGAAAGGGGGGCTTCGAACTCCTGTCCAAGTCGCTGCGACCGCTGCCCTTTCCGAAGGTGGAGGATGTCAAGGACGAAACGGGCAAGGTGGTCGGGCGCAAGAGCTTCGAATCCAGCCTGTTCAGCGACGTGGAGACCCGCTACCGCCAGCGCTACGCCGATCTCGCGGTCAATCCCGAGGTGGCGAACGTGTTCCGTCTGCGCACGGCGCTGGTCCAGGAGGTGCGCGCCTACCTGCTGGAACATTCCTTCCTGGAAGTGGAGACCCCCACGCTCCAGGCCATCTACGGCGGGGCGTCGGCGCGGCCCTTCACGACCCACCACAACGCGCTGGACATCCCTCTCTACCTGCGCGTGTCCAACGAACTCCATCTCAAGCGCCTGGTGGCAGGCGGGTTCGACCGCGTCTTCGAATTCGTGAAGGATTTCCGGAACGAGGGCATCGACCGCACCCACAATCCCGAGTTCACCCAGGTGGAGTTCTACCAGGCGTACGCCGACTACACGGACATGATGGACCACTTCCAGGCCATCTGGCAGCGCGGGGCCAAGGCGGTGCTGTCGCTGAAGGCACGGCGCTCGGCCCTGTCCAGGGGCGTTGGCGCGCAAGGGCTGGAGAAGGAACTGGCGGCAATCCGCGCGGGCGAGGTGCCCGTGACGTACCAGGGACGGGAACTGTCCACGTTCTTCGGGACCTGGGAACGGCTTCCGGTCAAGACCGCCCTCAAGCGCAAGGGCGTGGACATCGACGCCCTGTCCGATGCGGAGATCCATGCGCTGGTGGAACGCAACCATTGGGACCTGGACGGCGCCTACAGCCGCGGCCGGGCCATGATGCTGGCCTTCGAGGAGCTGTGCGAACCGGACCTGTGGGAGCCGACCTTCGTCATGGACCACCCGCTGGAATCCACGCCATTGTGCAAGGTCCACCGGAACGACCCCACTCTGGTGGAGCGCTTCGAGCCGGCCATCGCGGGGATGGAGGTGGGGAATTCCTACTCCGAGCTCAACGACCCCGTCGTGCAGCGCAGGCTCCTGGAGGAGCAGGTCGAGCGCGGGCGGGGTGGGGAAGACGAAACCCATCCCCTGGACGAGGACTTCCTGCGCGCCATGGAGTACGGCATGCCCCCCATGGGCGGCGTGGGCATCGGCATCGACCGGATGACCATGATCCTCACCGACCAGACCTCCATCCGCGACGTGCTCCTGTTCCCGCTCCAGAAGCCGGAGTAGATTGCCGTACGTGGAAAGGCCGGATTTGGCAGGATTGGTGGCCGACCTCGCTTCTTCTGGAGTGGAGTTCATTGTCTGCGGAGGGGTCGCTTGCGTCCTTCATGGAGTGGACCGCACGACCCTGGATCTGGACATCCGCGTGCCGGATTCCGACGAAAATTTCCGCCGCCTGGTCTCCGTGTTGCGACGAAGGAAGATGTCATCCAGGATTCCGGAACCCATCGACGCCGTGTGCGACAGGAACAACCGCTCGCGGTGGATCCGGGAGAAGGGCGCGCTGGTCTGGACGGCGCAGTCCCCCGACGGCCTTGAGCAGGTCGATGTTTTCCTTTCCTATCCGATCTCCTGGGAGCGGCTCAAGGAAGATGCCTCCACCATGCAGATCCGTGGATGCCCGGTGGCGGTGTCCAGTCGCGAGCATCTGATCCAAGCCAAGCGTGCGGTGGTGCCTCCCAGGAGGAAGGATCTGCGGGACATCGAGGACCTGGAGGGGTTGCCGTGATCGGACCACTCTTCGACGGGCGACCCGCCCGCGACTTCCGCCTGATGACCTCGGACGAGCGTCTCGACAAGCTCAGCAGGGAGGCCGCGTTGATCCTCGAGCTTCGCAGGAGCAGGTCGATTCTCGAGGCGGCCGAGCCTGTCCGCGAACGCTTGCGAACGACGAAGGCGCCCGACACGGCTGCTCCCGGAGCCGGATCGTTCTAGATTCCCGCCATGCGCCCAGCCTTCCGTCTCGCCCTGCTCGCCCTCCCCCTTTTCCTGACCTCCTGCAATTCCAAGCCCGTCACCAGGTACTGGACGGCCATGGACTGCAACTTCGACGCCACCGTCCACGGTCCGGGAGAGGGAGTGTCCGCAGCCAAGGCGCTGGACCTGGAGGTCGCGGAAAGCCATCGGCTGGACCACCTTTTCACCGACTACGACGCCAGCTCTCCACTTTCCATCCTGCGCGGGCGCAAGGGCGACACCGTGGTGGTGGGCCCCGAGATCGCCCTGGTCCTGCGCAAGGTCCTCGTGTCCATGCGCATTTCGCACAACGCCTTCGACCCCGGGATGCACGACCTCAAGCAGTTGTGGGGGGTGGGAACGGAGAAAGGCCACGTGCCTCCGCAGGATTCCATCGATCTCTTCCTGAAGCGACGATTCGGGTTCCTGCCCAAGCCCGACGACACGCTTCCGGTTCCGTTCAGGGTGCTGCCCGACGACCGCGTCTTGCTGCTCACCGACAGCCTTCCCATCGACCTGGGGGGCATCGCCAAGGGATACTCGGTCGATCGCCTCTCTCGGGTGCTGGATTCGGCGGGGTGGCCCAGGCACCTGATCCAGGGAGGCGGGGAGATCATCGCCGCCGGCCGCAAGCGGAGCGGACCATGGCACATCGGGATCAAGAACCCGAGGCGCAACGACACCATCGTGGGCATCATCCGCTGCGACTCCACCTGCGCGGTCTCCACCTCGGGGGACTACGAGAGGTACTTCATCCAGGACGGGATCCGCTACCACCACATCTTCGATCCTCCCACGGGACATCCCGCGCTGGGTGGGACGATTTCCGTCACCGTGCTGTGTCCCACGAGCCTGGACTGCGACGCCTTCACCAAGCCGCTCTTCGTGATGGGTCCCGCGCGTTCCCGGCACCTGGCGGATTCACTGGGACTCCAGGCCTACTGGATCCGCGAAACCCCCGATGGGATGTGCTCGCGCCAGAGCCTGGGCTGGGGCGACCGCCTGCAAGCGAGTCTC
>CAYXXL010000132.1:0-7701 GCA_964469025.1 uncultured Fibrobacteria bacterium | reverse complement strand
CGATCCGCGTGCACACCGAGATCTGACGGAACTCGCCGCGGACCCGAACATCCGCGAAACCTCCCCGAATTCCCCACGGCATCCCCGCTGGACAGTTTGACGACCGGTGTCCGGGCATGGAGGGCACCGAACGAAGGTGGTTGGCGATGAACCTCGTCCAGGTGCGGATGTTCTGCTTGAGCGCGACGCTGGGCAGTCTCAGCGACGCGGCCCGCGCCATGGGGATCACCCAGTCCGCCGTGAGCAAGGGACTTTCCAGGTTGCAGGAGGACGAAGGCGTGCGACTGCTGGAGACCTCCCGGGGAAAGCCCCTGCTCACCCCGGCGGGAGAGGCCTTCCTGCCCTTCGCGCGACGCATCCTGGAAGAGGAAACCGTGGCCGTGCGATGCCTCCGGGATTTTCGGCAGGGCGAGGTCGTTTCCATCCTGACAAGCGAGACCTTCGGGATCTACTACCTGCCCCCCGTGGTCCGGCGACTGCGCGCGCGCTGGCCGGCCACGCGGGTGCGGGTGGACCTCGCGCACAACGCCAACATCGAGGACCGGATCGCGCGCGGCACCCACGACGTCGGGATCCTCTCCCGCCCCGGAAGGAATCCCTCTCTCGACTACTTCCACCTCCTGGACGACGAGCTCGCCCTGATCTGTTCGACTGGACACGAATTGTCTGGCCGCACGGTGGATCCGGCGGAGCTTTCGGGGCATTCTTTCATCCTGCACGAGGCGGGGTCCGTCCCGCGACAGCTCGCGGAGGAGTTCCTGTCGCGGCATTCCCTGTCGGTGGACGTTCCCATGGAGGTGTCCAACGTGGAGAGCATGAAGTTGCTGGTCCGGGAGAACGCGGGGTTCGCCTTCCTGTCGCGCAAATCCGCCCTCGCCGAGCTGGATAGCGGCTCCCTGGGGGAAGTGGGAATCGCGGGCGAGCGACTTTCCCGCGCATTCTACCTCGCGCACCGCCGCGACCGCGAGACCAGCCTCCCCGTTCGCCACCTTTACCACACCCTCCGCGAAGGATCCGAGGCGCCGGTGGATGCGATCCATGACGATCCGTCCCAGGGCCATGACCCGATGGAATGGACTTCGGGCCCGAACCCCTCCCGAACGGCCCCCTGAAACGTTCCGGCTCGCGCTCTGAAACGCTCCCCGAACAATCCACCCGCACGTTTGCTCCCACTTGGCTGTTCCCACACCCAACAAGGAGACGAACATGAGACGAAGACTTCTTTCCACCGCCCTGGTCGGACTCGGTGCGATGGCCGCCCGCGCCGACAACTCCATCAACCTCGTGGACCGCACCGACTTCCGGTCCCAGTTCTGGGCCGATTCCACGCAGGGGCAGAACAACAACCAGTTCGACGAGAACTACCTGCGGGTGGACTTCAAGGGCAACATCTTCGAGAACGTGGACTACCGGTTGCGCGTTCGTCTGGACCAGACCACGATCAAGGACAACACAAAGGGAATCAGCGACTTCGCGAACTACGCCTACGTGCAGCCCAAGCTCGGCGACATGTTCTCGTTGAAGATCGGAAAGCTCTGGACCTACCAGGCCGGTTGGGAGGAGGACAACTCCAGCTCCGACACCTACCTGTTCTCCGGGATCGATAAAGTGGTGGTCAACTACGCCCTGGGCGTGAATCCGACCATCTCCCTGGACAAGCAGAACAATATCCAAGTTGTGGTGGTCAACTCGGGCGTACCTTACGCCGGCACCACCTCCGATCGGTTCCTGAACTACGGGATCGCCTACCAGGGAATGGTCGCGGACATGATCCAGCCCATGCTGTCCTTCACCGTGATGCCCAAGACCGGATGGTCCAAGGGGAGCATGATCGGTGCGGTGGGCGTCAAGGTGGATCCCGCTCCCGTGGGAGGGGAACTGGACTTCGAATACTGGAACAACAGCACCGGGAAGACCACCATGGACCAGAACGGCGGCGACCAGCTCTACACCGTTTCCGGCTGCGCGCGGTACAATCCGGGATCGTTCCGACCCCAGCTCAAGGTCTTCTACGACACCTACACCTACGCCAGCAAGACCACGGAAAACGTCCTGGGATTCGCCCCGGCCATCGAATACTTCCCCTGGGCCGACAAGGACTTCCGCTTCCACCTCGCCTACACGGGCACCGACAACCAGCCCAAGGTCGGCAAGTCCGAATACAACTCGCAGGTGTTCCTGGGCGTCAAGGGGACCTGGAGCATCAAGTGAGTCGAGGATCCCTCGGGAAACGGAAACGCTCGCTTCGCGGAAACCGGAATGCCGGAATCTGACCCGACATCGAGCTGCGCGGTGGAAGCCCGGGACCTGGTCCTGGGCTACGGATCGCGCGAGGTCCTGAAGGGCGTCGATCTCCAGGTCCCGTCCGGACAGTTCCTGGTGCTCCTGGGTCCCTCCGGGTCCGGGAAGACCACGCTCCTCATGGCCCTGAACGGAAGCATCCCTCTGCGTTCCGGGAGCCTGGAAGTCCTGGGGGTCCGACCCTCCGGACTTCTGGGCGCGGAGTTGGAGCGCTTCCGCGAGCGGATCGGATTCATCTTCCAGTCGTTCCACCTGGTGGGGCGCCTGCCCGTGCTGCACAACGTGGGAAGCGGCCTCCTGTCCAGGATCCCCATGGTCCGCGCCCTCCTCCAGTGGTACGTGCGGTCCGAACACGTGCGCATCCTGGAAGCCCTGCGCGTGGTGGGTCTGGAAGACCGCGTCCTGGACCGCTGCGACCGTCTCTCCGGGGGACAGAAGCAGCGCGTCGCCATCGCCCGCGCCCTGGTCCAACAGCCTTCGCTCATCCTGGCCGACGAGCCCATCTCGGCCCTGGACCCCCGATCCGCCACCGGGGTCATGGAGGTCCTGCGCCGCGCCACCCGGCAGTTCGGGATCACGGTGGTGTGCAGCCTCCACCACCTGGAGGCGGCCCGTTCCTACGCGGATCGGGTGATCGGCATCAACGACGGGCGGTTCGTCTACGACGGCCCCCCGGGAGGGCTTTCGCCGGAAATCGTCGAAGCCATCTACCGGGGGGAGGATCCCCTGGATCCCGAGACCGATCTCCCCGACCCGCCCGCCTCCGCCATCGCTTTGGGTCCGCTCGCCGCGGCCTGATCCCTCCGTCCACCGTTCCACCACCACTCGCACCCAGGAGAACCAACCATGCGCAAGATCCTCGGAATCCTCCCCCTTCTCGCCGGACTCGCGTCCACGGCGTCGGCCGTGCCCTCCGGATGGCCGGACAAGCTGGTGTTCAGCACCGTCCCCACGGAATCCTCCAGCAACCAGACCGAACGCTTCAGGAACCTGGTCGACTACCTCACGGCCCGGCTCGGGATCCCGGTGCAGATGGTCAGCTCCAGCGACTACGCCGGGGTCATCACCGGCATGCAGTTCAAGCACGTGGACTTCGCCTACTTCGGGCCCAAGTCCTACGCGGAGGCCTCCGAACGCGCCGGGGCGCAGTGCTTCGTGGTCGAGGTCGACCAGGACGGCATGGCGGGCTACCACGGCGTCATCATCACCAACAAGGCTTCGGGCCTGCACAGCATCGCCGACGCCAAGGGCAAGGTCTGGGCCTTCACCGACCCCAACTCCACCTCGGGAACGCTGGTGCCCACGCTGTACCTGGTGAAGGAGCTCAAGATCGACCCGGCCACCTATTTCTCCAAGGTCATCTACTCGGGAAGCCACGAAGCCTCCATGCTCGCCATCAAGGCCGGCAAGGTGGACATCGCCTCCACCAACGACCTGGACATGCTGCGCGGCGAAGGCAAGATGTGGACCAAGGACAAGGATTTCAACGTCGTCTGGACATCGCCGCTGATTCCGGGATCGCCCATGGCCTACCGCAAGGACCTCCCCGAGAGCCTGAAGAAGGCCCTCCAGGACGCCTTCGTGGGCTACAAGGACAAGGACGGCCTCGCCATGCTCAAGCTTTCCGGGTACGCCCCGGTCGCGGACAGCGTGTACGACCCGGTCCGCGCCCAGATCGCGTTCAAGAAGGAACTGGACAAGAAGTGACGCACTCGGGATCCGGCGGGGAGCCGAGGACGTAGCATGGAACTCGATGCCCTCCAGAGGCAGGTCCATCCCCTGCGGCCGCGGAACCTCGTGGTTTCCGGTGCCGTCCTGGTCGCCGTCGCGATCTGCTGGCGCCAGACGGACATGAGTCTCTCCGGACTGCTCAAGGGGTCCGGGAACATGGTGCAGTACCTGGCGGGGACGCCCTCGATCCCCGACAGCGGCTTCTTCCCCCCCGACCTCTCCACCCGCATGCTGGTCCGCTACGCGTGGTCCATGCTGGAGACGGTGGAGATGGCCTTCCTCGCCATGGTCCTTTCCGTGCTCATCGCCTTTCCGCTCTCGTTCTTGGCCTCCCGCAACACCCTGGAGATCATCTTCCCGGGAAGGTCGGGATTCTGGCGGGCCGTGCGGGGTGTCCTCTATTCCGGGACGCGCCTCTTCGCCAACATGACCCGCTCCATCAACGAGATCATCTGGGCCATGCTGTTCGTGTCGGCGGTGGGCCTGGGGCCCATGCCGGGAATCCTGGCCCTGGGGTTCCACACCTCCGGAGTGCTCATCAAGCTCTTCTCGGAAGGGCTCGAATCCATCTCCATGGAACCCGTCGCCGCCCTCGCCTCCACCGGCGCCGCGTCGCCCAAGGTGATCCGCTACGCGGTGATCCCGCAGATCACCCCGTTTTTGGTCTCCATGATCCTGTACCGGCTGGAATCCGACCTCCGATCCGCCACCATCCTCGGATTCACCGGGGCCGGGGGCATCGGGATGCTCCTGTTCGACAAGCTGCGCAGCTACGAGAACCGGGACGTCACCACCATCCTGATCCTGATCGTGGTCACCGTGGCCGCCATCGACCGCATCAGCGCCTTCATCCGATCGAAAGCCTCCTAGATGGAAGACACGTTGCATTTCCGGGTCGCCGACCGGGAGGACATCCCCGATCTCCTGCGCCTCTACGCCCAATTGGACGGCGAGGGAGAACCACCATTGGACGCGTCGCGCGCCGACGACATCTGGGACGTGCTGGAAAGCTACCCCGACTACCGGATCCACTTGGCGGTGTCCGGAGGGCTGGTGGTCGGCACCTTCTCCCTCCTGGTGGTGGCGACCCTCTCCCACCGCGGGACTCCCAGTGCCCTGGTGGAGGCCGTGGTGGTGGACGCGAATCGTCGAGGTGGGGGGATCGGTCGGGCCATGATGCGCCGCGCCCTGGACATCGCCCGGACCAAGGGATGCTACAAGCTCGCGCTGTCCTCGGGCTCGCGAAGGGCCGATGCGCACCGCTTCTACGACAACCTGGGCTTCGAGAGGCACGGGGTCTCGTTCGTGGCCCATCTGGAGGAAGACCATGCGTGAGATTGGAACCTGCGAAGTCCTCGCCGAGATCGACGAGGAGACCTTGGATCGGATCCTGGCCGAGATCCCCGAGGACATGGAGATCCTGGGCGCGCCCCGCGAAGGGCTGGTCCTCATGACCGTGCGCGAAGGACTGGGCTCCCGGTTCCACCCCGGCGAAGTGCTGGCCTCCACCTGCCGCGTGCAGTTTCGGGGAATCGACGGTTGGGGGGTGGTGATCGGCGGCGATGTGCGCCGGGCCCTGGCCGCGGCGGCGCTGGACGCCATGGGACGCCTCCAGCCGCCACCCCCGGAGCTGTTGCGGATGCGGGAACTCGTGGACGCGGGACGCGAGGTCATGGTCGCGAAGCGGTCCCTGGAGGCGAGCCTCTCGGCCTCGACCAAGGTGGAATTCGACCTGCTGGCGGAGGCCTGACATGGACAGAGCACAGACCATCCTGGAACACGAAGCCTTCCGCAACGTCCTGCAGGCCTTCGCGCGACCGGGCACCGCGCGACCTCTCGCCAAATCCGTCTCCGACCGGATGGCGGCGCTGGACCTGTTGGCCGACTGCCTGATGGATTCGGAGTGCGCCCTCTCCAACCTCTGGGGAGAGGACATCCCCACGGCGCATCGGATCAGCACCAGGACGGGATGCCGGCTCAGGCCCCCCGACCAGGCCGAATTCGTCCTGGCGGGCATCGGCGGAGCCGGATTCCGGATCGCGGAGCTGCGCGCCGGAGATCCCGACTATCCCGACCGGGGCAGCACCCTCCTCTACCTGGCCGACGAAATCCAACCCATCGGCGGGTCCTGGTGGTGGAGCGGACCGGGAATCGAATCGAAGCTCTCGCCTCGCGTGCTGGGCGTGCCCGACGGGGAATGGTCCGCGTTGCGCCTGGCCAACTCGTCCTATCCCTGCGGGGTGGACGCCATCTTCCTGGATCGCGAGGGCCGGGTCGCGGCCCTGCCCCGTTCCACCCGTCTGGAGGAGGTGCGCTGATGGCCTACGTCGCCGTCAAGGGAGGACGCGAGGCGATCGAACGCGCCTGCGATCTCAACGAGTACCGTCGCCAGGGAGCCGCGAGCCGGCCCTTGGAACTGTCGCAGATCCGCGAGCAGCTGCACCTCGCGGTGGACCGCGTCATGGGAGAGGGCGGACTGTACGCCCCCGATCTCGCGGCCCTCGCGCTGCGCCAGGCGGCCGGGGACACCATCGAGGCCTCCTTCCTGCTGCGCGCCCACCGGGCCACGCTTCCGCGCCTGGGAGACTCGATTCCGGACACCACAGGGGACATGCGGATGGTGCGACGGATTTCGTCGGCCTTCAAGGACGTTCCCGGAGGACAGATCCTGGGACCCACCAGCGACTACACGCTGCGCCTCCTGGAACTGGACCGCCTGGAAGATCCCGCGCGTCGCCGGCAACTGGTCCGCGAACGCGTGTTCCGGGGACTCCCCGAGCCGGAAGACATGCCCGACACCTTTCCGAGGGTCGTGGAGCTTTTGCGCCGCGACGGACTGGTGGAGGAGCCGGGGACGGAAGACGACGACCCCTTCGACATCACGCGACGCTCCGTGGCCTTCCCCGCGCCGCGCAGCGCCCGCCTCCAGGCCTTGGCCCGCGGGGAGACGGGCGGCCTTCTGCTCTTGGCCTATTCCAGCATGCGCGGCTACGGCCACATCCATCCGACCCTGGCCGAGCTGCGGGTCGGCTACCTGCCCCTGCGCATGACCCACCCGGCGACGGGAGAGTCCGTGGTGGCGGGAGAGGTCCTGGTGACCGAGGCCGAAGTCGTCTCGCGGTTTTCCAATCCGGAAGGCGAGCCGCGTTTCCACATGGGCTACGGCCTGTGCCTTGGCCACAACGAGATCAAGGCCATCTCCATGGGGGTCCTGGACCGCTGCATGCGCACCGAAACTCCCACCTGCCCCGCCGAGGACCAGGAGTTCGTGATGTACCACACGGACGGCATCGAAAGCATGGGCTTCTCCAACCACTGGAAGCTCCCCCACTACGTGGACTTCCTCTCCGATCTGGATCGCCTCCGCAAGGCTCGCGCGAACGCGCTGGAAAGGAGCGGACCCATGCGCGTCCATGACTGGTTGGGCAGGACGGAAGTCACCGGGAGCACCTTCGGATTCCTGGACGACGGGGCCAAGAAGGACGTCCGCCGCGCCCTCCTCAAGGCGGTGGCCATCCCGGGGTACCAGGTGCCCTACGGGTCCCGCGAGATGCCCCTGGCCCGCGGGTGGGGGACCGGCGGCATCCAGATCACGCTTTCGATGCTCCTTCCCGACGACGTGGTCAAGGTCATCGACCAGGGATGCGACGGATCCGTGAACGCGGTGAA
>CAYXXL010000131.1:4569-7785 GCA_964469025.1 uncultured Fibrobacteria bacterium | reverse complement strand
TGGTTTCTCCAGAGGCGGGAATCCGCAGGGTCGACTCGAACAACGGACCCAAACAGGGCGCGACATCTCGAGATGGACGATAAATTGGGGCCTTTATGGCTCCCACCCCCTCTTCCATCCGAGAGAACCAAATGTCATTGGCTGCTTTACATCGCTCGATTCTCCCCGCTCTCCTGCTGGCCACCGTCTCAAGCCATGCAGCGTTCGATCCCTGCAAGTTCAACGTGGGCATAGATCTCGGTCAAGCATCGACAAAAAGTTGCGGCTACATGGGATGTACGACCAATCTTTCGGATTTGGACATTCCCTCAAATCCAGATTTTGTTTCAAAATTCACCGGCCATACGGATGTAGGAAATGGACCCATCACGCCTGCACCAGAAAGCAGGCAGGAAGGCACATTTCTGGCCATGGCCAAATCATTGAATGCGACCCCAGTATGGTATACGTACATCATCGCAGAAGGCATGAAAGTCGCATACAACATGCAGGTTGGAGGAGGATCTGATTGCAACGGCGGTGCCTCCAAGACCGTTTGCACCGAGTGGGGCAAGTATTTCGCAAGCTATAGGTCTGCAATTATCAGCCAGTATTCCGCATTTGCAAAGTATGCCGCGACAAAGTGGGGGACAAGTTCTCCGATGATCTGGGCGATTGAGCCTGATTTTTACCAATACACCATCACAGACCATGGAAATAGCCAGCCAATATCCCGGCAGAACGCTTACAGTCTACTCTCGGACATTGTAAGTGCAATCAAAGCTGCGATGCCTAACGCGGTAATTTCGATGGACATCTCAGCGTGGGCTCCAGACGACTGGTTCACCGGGATGCCATTGTCTCTCTTCACCTATATGAACGCTTCGGGGGGTACTTCACAGCCTGGTTCCCAAATTGAATCTGCCAATCCCCTTACTTGGGCGCACCTCCACAGCATCACGGGGAAACCGATCATCGCCGACGATGGGTATGGAGCCGGAGGAACCGCGACCTCGATGAACTCGAATTGGTTTGTGTCCAACAATGTGCAAGCCCGCATGAATGATGGCGTTGTTGGTTTGAGCGAGGCCGCTCCAAACGCTTCGATGTCCTCCACCATCACAACCCTCCATGGCATCTCAGGATCGACTGCATGTCGCGTCCTACCCAAATACACTCTCACCCTCACCTCCGGAACCGGGGGCAGCGTTTCGAACGCACCCACGGGAACATCCTTCGATTCCGGAACCGTGGTGAAACTCTCGGCCACGACGGCGACCGGCTACACCTTCGCGGGTTGGAGTGGGGGGGTAACGGGAACGAAGGACACGATTTCGGTGGTGATGAACGGGACCGAATCGGTGACCGCCACCTTCAGCCACCCCGTTCCGAAGTACACTCTGACGATCAGCCAGCTCGGGATCAACGCCATCATCACCGCCACGCCGACAGGATCTCCCTACGATTCGGGGACGAAAGTGGGATTGAAGGTCAAGCCCGCCACCGGCTACAAGTTCGCCAGTTGGTCCGGTGACGCCGCGGGGACCAGTACCACTGACTCCACCACGCTCACCATGAACAGCAACAAATCGGTTTCGGCGACGACGTCCGTGGTCAGCGGCATTCTCGATCCAATGAGAATCGGATTCCACATGAGCCTACATGGCAACCAGCTCGTCGTGAGCCTGGTCCGATCTGGGTCGGTACAGTTCTCCCTGGTCTCGATCAGCGGTCAGGACGTCCAGGATCTCGGGACCGTGCAGATGCACGGGCAGGAACAGATCTTCGGGCTCGGTGCTCTCGCCACGGGTGTCCATTTCATCCGTATGCGAGGCGAGGGCTGGGAGTCCGTTGTCCAGTTGCCCGTTCTGTCCCGCTGATGATTCGGGTGGGCTGATCGCAGAAGGGATCGCCCTCCAGGCGGCGATCCCAGTCGGCGAAGCTGAAAAATGGCCGGAGTGTCGGTTCAGTTCTTGATGCAGCGGATCGAAGCAGTCGATGATTTGCTGTTGTATTGGTTCCATCTGCACCAATCGATGCCTATGGACACTGCATCAGCCATGTTATTGGCGCTCTCTGAACTGAACCAGAACGGGCTAACAATGACCCTCATTCCGAAGTAATCCGTAAGGGTGACGACATCGCCATAGTTACCAGATACAATCGATTGACCCATAGTGGCGAGTAGATCGTTGCAGGATTTGCCAGCTTGCGTAACCACTGTGTTGATCAGGGTGTCAAACATGTCAGCGCCGCTGGGGACGTGCCAGCCTACGGGGCATATCCCTTCACGAGGGTTGTGGCTCCAATCACTCTGTTCGGTTGTGTCGCTCGAAATCAGCAAGACAGCCGTATCCGCAATCGGTAGTCCCAGGGCTTCCGTCCAAGTGTAGAGGCGCCCGTATTTTCCGGTGAAATCCACCGTATCCGAAATGCTAGTTCCAATGGGAGATGATCCGGTTCCACTGTAGTTGAAGTTGTTTGCCATCCATGTCTGACCGCCAATTTGGGTTGTCCGATAAGTCTGGCCATCGCGAGGATCGCGAAATGAGCCGTACGAGGTATACGTCCAGGGGATCTCGTTGTGAATAACGTAATGAGCGGAAAGGGCCGTGGTATCCATTCCAGGTTTGACCAAACGAACGGGAAGATCACCGGTTGCGGTTATGGCGACAAGGTTGCCTGTACTGTGGTTTTTCCAAGTGGTACCCCCGTCCTGGGTGTATTGAATGGTCGCTCCCGTGGAACTCGTCAGATCGATGTACTGGGTGGGGGCGTAGCCTCCCGGAATTGGGAGGATTCCGGGCCCTTTGGGGAAGACCTTGTAGGTTCCGACTGAGGTGGAGGAAAGGATGCCTCTGATCCAAAGTTGGGCGTACAGTTTGCCACTTGAAGTCAGGGTGATCGCTGCAGAATTGATCTGATTCCAGGTGAGGCTGTCTCGGGAAATTCTTAGACTGTCCGCTCCGATTCCAGAAACATTTACGACGATGGATTCGGTGTCGGATTTTGACGAGGGTGAGAGGACTGGTGGAAACGCGAAAGTGGCGGAAACCACATCGGAAACCGAAGCGCCGATCCGAGACCGAGCGAAAATGGTGACGGAAGAAGTGACGGAGGTCGGTCCGGGGAAAACGGTCCAGGATGTGCCGGTGCTCATGGAATCTTCGATTGTTCCACCGGGCGCTGTAATGGAGAGGATCAGATTTCCCGTGCAAGGACTGGAGGGTTGCGAGA
>CAYXXL010000131.1:0-4559 GCA_964469025.1 uncultured Fibrobacteria bacterium | reverse complement strand
GAGAAGGTGGGCGAATAGAGGAATGTCGCGGAATCGATCCCGGAGACCGCGGAGCCCACGGTATCCTCCGCGTACAGGATTTCGTTGTGGGAAATCGTGATTCCCCCGATCGGGTAGGGTGTCCATTGGATCTTGTCGGAGGAATAGCCGAAACGCGCCCCGGGGAGGTTGGAAGACAGCGTCGCCATGGGGGTCCGACCTGCGGAATACGAGGTGCCCGCGCCGGAGATGTTCACCAAGGCCAAGCGACGGACCTTGATGGAATCTCGGGTGGTGTTGCCGGAGGAGTCCTTGGCCACCAAGGTGATCCAGAGGGAGTCGCCGGAAAGGGGCACGGGTGCGGAAAAGGTGTTCCCGCTCCCCGCCGTGGCCGCGACCCCGTTGATGGTCACGGAGTCCAGGGCATTGTCGGCCACCGTCCAGACCGGACTGTAGGTGGACTGGCTTTTGAGCAGGACGGTGTCGTCGGTGCCCGCACCGCGCGCCACCACCGGATGGCTGGTATCCCCCTGGCGGGTGATGCGCAACGTGTCGTACGCGCTGAGGCCGTAGGCGTCCACGGCGGCCAAGGGGAAGAGGTTCATGCCCACGATGAGGGGCATGGAGGTCTGGTAAAGCCTTGCGCTGGCCGTGCTTCCCGCGATCGGGTGCCCGTTCAAGGTGACCGCGGTGATGGTGGTGTCGCCAGTGATGGTCCAGGAAAGCGTGGCCGACTTGGTGCTCCAGGGCACCGTCTCCGTGTCCTGCTGGGGGCTCACATGGATGACCGTGGGGGCTTTGGTGTTGACCGGCGCCAAAGCCCTGGTGATGGTGACCGTGGCGCTGGAGGTGTTCCCCGCGTGGTCCCATGCCTGGACCGTGGCCACATTGGCCCCCACCACCAGCGGTAGGGTGTCCCACAGGGTGTCCGCGATCGCCGCCGCGGTGCGGAAGGTCTTGGTTCCGATCTTCAAGGAGTCCACCCCGCTGCCGGAATCCGTCGCGAGTGCCTGCACCACGAAGGAGGAGGTGGTATTGGGCACGGTCGCGGTGTCGTGGGCGGGGGAGAGGACCGAAAGCGTGGGCGGCGTGAAGTCCTTGGCCACCACCTGGAACGGCACCCGCGCGGCGACCGAATGGGCGGAGTCGGTGGAAAGAACGACCAGCAAAGTGTCCCAACCTACGGAGGCCGAAGTCTTGGCCTGGAGGGTGAGGTTCCCCGAAAGCGACCAGAGGGTGTCCGGTTTGCCTGCGTTGAACTGGTAGGAGAGCTGGACGGTCGACGAGTCTCCGGGGTTCGGGGTCAGCACCGTGATGCGGGACAACGTGACCGAAGCCCCTGCGTTCCAGGAAAATGCGCCATTCACGTTCACGGCTCCACCCCCGGCCGAGAGAGTGCTGGCGATGGAGACTGCTGTGCTCACCCGCACCGGGTGGAACCAATCCAAGGTGTCTATGGTTTTCAACAGATTCGACTGGACCAGGACCGCGGCGATGGTCCGGATGGAGCTTGTGTCCAAGCCCAGGTTCAAGGAAGCGATTTGGACGGGAGTCTTGCCAGCTTGGAGGGCGAGGAGAACCAAGCTGTCCTGGACAATGGTGGGGTTCATTCCGGCGGGAATGGAGGAGGGGAAATTTTTGAAGATGGTATTCCCCGAAATGAGCAAGGATGCATAGTAGGCGATCAGGTCCGAGGCGAGAGGTCCGGCCTTGGCCAGGGAATCGCCCATGATCTCGCGCAGGCTGTCGAAGGACTCCAGAGCTTCAGGCCCAGGCTGTCGATGTGGAAGGTGTCCAAGGCGACCAGGGAGGGGTTGTTTCCCGACTGGGTGAAGTGCAGGGTTTCCAGGTGGATGCCCAGCGTCCACGTCTGGATGGTCGCGATCTGGGAGCCCAGGGGGTCCTTGAGGGAGAGGGTGTCGTAACAGGTTGTTCCGGTGCAGGACACCCCCCCGTGGCCGGAGTCCGTGGCGGTGCTCCAGGCGGTGCTGTCGGGCACGCGGACGGTGTCGGTAAAAGGGAGGGTCGCGATGGCCTTCATGGGGCCGGGATTGCTGGAATTGGAATCGGTGGCGTTCTGGCAGGCCACCAGCGCGAGCAGGCCAGCTGCAAAGGTCGCCGCGGTCGGAGGGAGGGGCGGTCGAATTTCATGGGAGTACCTCGGTGCAACAGCCCATTGGGGGAGGGACAGAGGGGAGATGGACGGAATCTAGAATCCCAGTCCGCATTCCTAGTCTGTCTCCGCAGGAGTCTTGCGAAGTCCGGGGGTATCGCTCAGGCCGTAGCAGTATCGGGAAGTTCGCCGCCGCGTGCGAGAAAATCGTCCCAATGGGGCCAGGTTCGCCCGCGGTAAACCAAGTCTTCGCCCTGAAGAGCCACGGCGATATCGGGGGTGTCGGGAACCACCAGCTTCAAATCTTTTGAGCCTTGGAGATCCAGGCGGTACAGGAGGCTCGGGGTTCCGGTGGAGAGATAGACCTCGCAGGTGCGGTCGGGGCTGTCCTTGGACGCGCGATCCTGGTCGGAGACCGAAAGGCGCAGATACTTGCCCGGGTACCGGTAGCCCTTGCCGGAATTCAGGTATCCGTCCCACCCATTGTCCTGGAACCACAGGACCAACGGGTTGTGGTCCGCGTCGGGAAGTTGGAGCGATGTGCCTGCGGGAACGTCGTTGCTGTCCCCGCCCAGAGCGTCCTTGTTCAAGGCCCAGAGGAGCCGCCATTCGCGGATTCCCAATTCGGCCGCGATCCCCTCCAGGCGTTCCGCTTGGACGGTGAGGAGCGTTGGGCCGGGCAGCTCCTTGCCCAGGGCCGGCGGGGCATTTTCGAGGTAGGCGCACAGCGCACCGAAGAGATGGCCGGTCAGGCGGGAAGGATCGAGTGCGTCCGACGGATCGGCCTCCTCATCGGTTGCTTCAGCGACCTCGTCGATCCCGTCGTCGCGGTAGGGATTCCAACCGACGTGAGCGAGCAGTTCCGACAGATTCCGTATCGACATGACATGTTCGTCCCCGTCGTGCTCGTAGGGGTACTGGTCGAGGTTCCCCTTCTTCTTCAGGCCCTCGTCGGTCGCTGCCCAAAGCATCAGGAAGCGGCTGGGCATCAGATGCGGATCGTTGTCGGGGTGATTCTCCAGGCAAAGATGACAGATGCCGACATAATCCAGAAATCCCACGCCCAGCATGGCGATCTCGTACCCCTTGCTTTTCTCGATCTCGCACAACTTGTCGGCGAGCATCTTCACGGTCAGGCGCGGGACGTGGATCACGGTCTGGTCGATCCCGGAAATGACCGTGGCGGGCTGGACATGTGTGGAGCGGAGGGTCATGGGTCTTCGTCCTGGATGTCGTCCCAACGGGAAAGATCCTTGATCCACCAACCGCGACGCTGGTGCTCAAGTCCTATCGATGCCCCCGGTCCTTTGGCGTCGCGCAGATCCGTGGCGTCCACCCATCCAGTCCGTCCATCTGGAGTTTGAACCTTCATCCACTCCACACCGATTTTTCCTTTGAACTTGTAAAGTTCGTGTCCACCGACTTGCTTGAGTGGCCAAACCCAATGCGCCCCCAACTTGCCAATCGGCCTCCCACCGATGGAGTCGAGCAAAGGATGAGCGGGGTCCTCGACGTAGACAGAATAGGAGGCCGGATTCTTCGGCTTCTTGCCGTCGAAGAACGGATAATCGGCTTCGTTGCAGATGCGGGCCACAGTGACGGGATCGTCCTCGATCGGATTGGACAGTAGCATCTTCCGCTTGACCAAGTGCCAGGCCAAGACCTGGGCGGTGGAACGGGCGTAGGCGCTGTCCTGTCGAAGGATCAGATCTGCTTCGCCCCCGCAACAAGCGAGGGAATGACCGCTGAATCCCTTGTCGACGTGGTCAAGAAAGAACCTAAGGCTTCCTTTGTCCAAATCGGACTGGAGACTGTCCAGAAACAAGTCCAATCCCAGAGTGTCGTTGATCGGCTCCCGGAGCTGTTCCTCCAGAGTGTGGCGGCGCGCAGGGATCGCATGCAGGGGTCGCGCCATCGAAGGCGCCATGGAAAAAACGAGTGTCGCAGCGGCGATCGCGAGATGCCGCAAGTTGGAATTCATGGAATGTCCTTTCATGGCGAGCCAAGGCCAGACGGGCTGGATCTCGCAAAAACGGTGACAAATGAATCGCCGTCCAATGCACTTGCCGTCCGGACGAAATACGAATCCTCCCGGAATCTAGCCGACCATGTTCGCACGTCCATGTGGACCCAAGTGGGGGCATGGGCATGCTTCTTGTCGTTGCCCAGCTTTCCACCAAGTTCGAGCGCAAACCTGTCGGATTCGCCCCATTCCGACTGTGCATCCATCCGAGCCTTGGCCACCTCGCGCATCGCATTCGCGTCCTTCATCGTCTGGGCCTCGTCGGGGACGATCCATTTCCTGCCGTCCCAGTGGGAGAATTGCATGTCCATCGCCTTGCCCATGTGGTTGGTGGAGGTGCGGTGGTTGGCTTCGTTGTCCTTGTGGCAGCGGTACCCGCTGCTGAATTTCAGGAACCGGATCTCGTTCTTGTGGTCCACCGTGGCGTAGAACATCAAGGCCCGT
>CAYXXL010000130.1:0-7786 GCA_964469025.1 uncultured Fibrobacteria bacterium | reverse complement strand
TGAGGTTCCCACGACCAGTCGGTGGTGTTGGAACCCATCGGGTGCGGCAGGAAGGACTGGTCGAGCAGATCCCACCAGCCCAGCGGGTCGGTGATCTTCGACTGGTCGGGGACGAATCCCGAGATCCAGTTCAAGTACAGCGAATCCGGGTGGGTCAGCGACCTGGTGTATTGGCTTCTCTGCGCGAAGATCACGTCGAACCGGATGCGCGATCCCTGCTGCATCATGGTGGGTCCCAAGGGCAGATCGAAGTAATAGGCGTAGGTGCCTGTGGCCGAATCGTAGGTGTCCGGCATCTTCACGGGACGCAACAACTGCACGGCATTGTTCATGTTGCCCCACACCCAGGGGGTCGTCCCACCTGGAATGTTGCCCCAGGAGGCATCCGAGCAGGGATGGTTGAAACCCGCCCCGTCATATGCCTGACAGATGTCGTAGCGCGCGCCCATGGCGTCCGGGAAACTCATGGGGAGGGTCTGGATGGGCTGCCCGTACAGATGGGTTCCCACCGTGTCCTTGGACCGCACGTAGACGCGCAGCGTGAGCGAGTCGTAGTTGTGTGCCTCGTTGTTGACCACGTTGATGGCCAGGGCCGGCTCCCCGCTGCTCCAGGTGTACTGTACCGCGTAGACTCCGAAATTCGCCATCTTCACCGGGGTCGTGAACTGGTAGTCCTGGCCGCCGTTGTCGTCCCACACCCCATTGGACCCGTCGGAACCCACTTTGAAGTAGTAGGTGGTCTTCTCCTGGAGTCCACCGATGGTGACCTCGTGGAATTTGGTCGCGTGTCCGGACATGTCGGCGTCCATGACGCATGTGGTGCCGCCCCCCGTCTTGGAGCCCACCGGAGGAACCGTTCCGTAGCAGACGCTGCTCTGGTACTCCCCGTTGGGCGTGTACCACATGATCTGGGCGGAGTCCGCCGTCACGTTGCAGACCTTGACACCCGTGATCTGCGAGTTGCCCTGCAGCTGCGGAAGGGTGGTGAAGTTGTAGGGCGTGCCGGCCGGAGCGGGATTGGTCCAGTTGCTGTAGGTGGTGTCGTCTCCGTAGATGTCGGAGGCCACCACGTCGAAGAAGTACTGGGTGCCCACCGTCAGATTGCTCAGGTGGAAGGTGAGGATGACCCCGGAGCTGTCGGACTTCACCGACTGGGTGTAGGTGCCCGCCGCCGTCCCGTAGTTCAGGACCACGGTCCCGTACTTGTCCAGGTCGACTTCGATGTCCGCCGTGGTGTCCAAGGCATCCAGCACCTTGACGGTGGCATGGGGCACGGTGTTCTGCGGGATTTCCAGGGCCATGCCCGTCAACGAGAACATGGAAGTGGCGGCGCCGTCCAGACAGACTTCGGCGTGGTCGAAGTCGCTCCAACTGGTCGCTCCGTTGGCGGAGGCGGAGGGATCCAAGGGATTCCAGCCTCCGAACAGGGCACCGGTGGGCGAATGGTACTGGTAGGACGTGCCCGGGGTATTGCGACCCTCCGGGTTCGCGGCCCGGTGGTGGGGGTGGTTGAAATTCTTCTTGCCGATCCCCATGAACATGCTGACATCCCAGGGGTTGTCGCCCAGTTCGTAGTCCAGCATCCGGATGATGACTTGGCGAACCTGGTCCCGGTTCCATTGCTTGCTGGTCAGGGTGGCCCCCGCCTTGCCCGCAGCCAAATCGGCGGTGATGTCGTAGTAGAAGTAGAGTTCGGCGGGATTGCCCATGTAGTACCGGTTCCACACCCACTCCTGCTGGGTATACATCAGGTACCAGTCCGAGGTCGCGCGGACGGCGTAGCCCCCGCCGTCGTTCGGGTCCAGGGTGGGCAGGGGGATGTTGACCCCGGTGCCCTGGCCGATGGTGCTCAGGTTCTGGATGACTCCGGCGATGTCGTGGGTGATCAGATTCTGTCGTTCCGCCTCGCTTGCGACCCCGAAGGCCAAGGCCGAATCGGGATCGGCGAGGATCAGTTTGTAGAAGGCGTACAAAGCCACCTGGTGGCGGTTGGCCCAGTCGGTGTTGGCCCCGCCCTTGGTGAGATTCGGGTTGGACATGACCATCCAGCCGCCCAGCCAACTGTTCAGCATCGGCTGGGGGGTTCCCGTCCCGTTCCACATGGCCCCATGGGTCCCGATGGTCTTGTTGTAGGCGATGTCATCCAGGTAATTGGTGTCCTTGGTGACCCAGAGAAGGGCCGTCGCAGCCAGAGCGAGGTTGGCGTTCACCTTGTCCGGCCCGGACCCGTTGTAGGCCGGGGAGCTCACCACCACCAAGTGTGTCTTGGCGTAGGCGTACATGTCCTTGGCCGCCAGAAGTGCCGTGTCGGCCCACCCGGCGTTGTAGGGACGGTACAGCTTGGAGAGGATGGCCAGCCCGGCGGCCACGTCCCCCAAGGTGTTCGCCCCGAGCTCGGACCGGATGTCTCGCTCCTTGTATCCGCCGCGACCGGCGGCGGTCATGGCGTCCTGGTTTTCGGGACGCCCCCACCAGCCATGGTCGTCCCCGAAATTGCCCACCCCGGTGATCATGCCGGAATCCGTTGGGCTGTTGGGACCGGTCTTGTCGCCATGGAGCTTCCAGGAATTGAGGAAGAACAAGGCCCCGAAGTGAGCCTCGGCGAGGATGTCGGGGATGCCGTCCGTCTGGAGGGTCTTGGAGTGGTTCAGTCCATAATGGTCGGCGTCGTGGGTGGGCATGGTCGCCGCCAAGGTGGACAGGGCCGCCAAGGCGTAGGCCATGGTCTGCGGCTCCTTCAGGTGGTCGCCACAGTCGTACCAGCCCCCTTTGTAGGCCCCAGGGTTCGAGGGAATGGCCTTGTACCCGTCCAGAAGGTGGCTTGGTGCATGGAACCACGACGGGCCGTTTCCGCTGCGGGCGATCCCGAAATACTTGAGGACGGCATCGCGGGCGTAGCTGTAGATGCTGTCGCTGACCAAGAACGGAACCGAGGTGTCCTTGCCCACGACGACCCTGTAGTAGTGGCTCGGCGCCAGGGTGGTGGGAAGCGTGCCCTCGTAGGTTTCCGTCGGCGCGATGGTGGTTCCGAGCTGGTCGGAAGACATCACGTATCGGGTATCCCCGTTGGCCACCAGTCCGGCCCAATTGGATGCCTTGACATCCATCTTGGAGCCACTTTGGAATCCTTTGTCCACCAGCGTCCCGTTCCCCGCCGTTGCATGGGCGGTGGTGTCGTAGACGGAGAAGGCCGTTCCGGGGCCCACATGGTAGAACTTGGCCATCCCCGCAGCCACATCCATGGTCCTGTACCCGGCCTGGTTCACGCGGACTCGGCTCATGTGCATGGTGGCGGAATCGCGCACGATCTGGTCCACCCCGGTATCCGGAAACGTCGTGGCGATGGGGGCATATGGCATGGGGTCGGCCTGTACCCTACCAACGAAGAAGGCGGCCAGAAGGGCCAAAAGGGCGGATTTTCCTGCAAAATTCACGATGAACTCCGGTTCCCGGCCAAAGGTGCAAGACGGACTGACGGAGAGTACGCCGATCCTCAGTTTACCGCCTCCCGTTCTTCCTCGGTCCTGCAATCTCCAGCAAACTTAGGACGCCGGTCGCGTTCGGAGTACGGTCAGGATCCCCCGCCGGCCTCCCGGCGCGTGTGCTCCAGAAGCTCATCCAACAGCTGCTGTGCCAAAGTGAAGCTGTGACTGAGTTTCATGGCGCGTTCGCAGGAGAGGATGGCTTCCGGAATCTCTCCCCGATCCGACTGCACCAACCCCAACCCGTAATGGGCGTGGGCGCTGTTCGCCTTGAAGGTGAGGACCTCCAAGAACTCCGCTTCGGCTTCCGCCAACCGGCCTTGGCGTCGCCAGGCCAGGGCCAGGTTGATCCGGGCGCGGGCGTTGCGGGAATCCGCCTCCCTGGCGCGCAGGAAGTCCCGGACGGCATCGGCGTTCTGCTCCAGCGATTCGTTGGCCATGCCGCGGTGGTTGAGGACCACCGAAAGCGTGAAGTTGTCCAGGGGGTTTTCCAGGAGGGTGGAGTAGATTCGAACCGCGTCCTCCATCTCCCCCGCGATCTGTGCGTTGAGCCCTTTTTTCAGGAGCTTCTCCACCTCTCCTTGCGATGTCCTGCGGGGCCGAGGCGCGTTCTCCCCGGGGGCGGTGTAGAGGGGATGCTCGCCGGTGGCCTGTTCCAGGTGGTTTTCCCTGGCTCGCGCCAGGTCGGAAATGTTGGACTTCTGGTAGTCGCGGATCTCCTGGAAGATGGTGTCGGACAGGACCAGATTGGCGTTCAAGGCAGCCAATTTCCGACGGATCTGCTGGTTGAGGGGATGCGCCCCCACCTTGTAGATGAGTTCGTGTTCCACTTCCGCCCAGGCGTCCTGGAGGATGGTGCGCACCTGGATTTCCACCCGGAATTCCGAAAGCGTGGGGTATTCCCGCTGCAGCTGGTAGGGCAGGCTGACCTGCAAATGGGTGCTGGCGTAGCCGAATTCCGCGAAGGATCGCCCTTCCCCCTTCTGTTCCGTTTCCTGGATCTCGAAGACCGAACGGGCGGCCTCCACCACGAGATCGACATCTTCCAGGAATGGACAGACGGCGCGCAAGGCCATGAGATCGGCCAGGCGCCGCATGGCCGGCAGAGGCTCGACAAGGTCCAGGGGGCTGAATTTCCGCTGAAGCTTCTCCAGGAGGCTCGGGAGCCTCTTGACCCTTCCCTTCACCTGCACCGCGGGCACGCAGCCTTCGGCAGCCCTCTGCAGGAGGCGGCCCATCTCGACCACGACCAGATCGCACTGGGGCGCCAGGACATGGTACACGGACTCGATGGCATCCTCGTCCAGAGGGCGGGTGGGATCGCTGGCGGGCTGGATGGGCGTCCCGATCACCGCAATGCCGCCGCGATCTGGGGTGGAGGATCGGAAAGGTCCAGACGGGGCCGCGTTCCCTGGTAGCTGGGGCATCCGTGGCGCCAACCGCAACCGGAGCAGGTCCCGGCATGGGTCTGCGCCCTGGGGGTCGCCTGACCCGACAGAACCCTGCGAAACCGTTCGAGGGCGACGTCCAGCCGACGCTGTTCGGATCCGATGTCCTCGACCGTCGCAAGTCGGCTCTGCTTCCTCTCGTCCCAGATGGGCAGCGGCAGGTTCACGACCACGGGCGTCCCGGACAGGACATGCCCCAGCGCATGGGCCAACCGGTACTGGGCCAGGGCGTAGACGGTGGTCCAGTTCAGGCCTTCGTCGACGGAAAACGGCGTCACCAGCGCGACGACATCGCTTTCGCCGCGGATTTCGGCGAGCCGATCCGGGCGCCCGACCAGTCCCGTCTCGGCGTCCACCAGCGGGGTTCCGGCATCCACCCGGTGGATGGTCGCCTCCCCACCCCTCATCCGACCCCGAACCTCGCGGTAGACCGCCAACCATCCGTCGTTGGCTTCGGCGCGCGAAAGGATGTGCAGATCCGGAAAGCCCTGGTGGCGCAGGACGCCCAGAACCTCGCACCGGAGGAACCCTTCCAGGGCTCGGACCTCGATCTGGCCGGGTTCCGACTCGAGCGGACTGCACCCCTGCCGCCAAAGCTTCCAGGCTGCGGCGAGATCCTGCAGAGCCAGCCTTTCCCATCCCACCTGGACTCCGGGGCGGTAATATCTGCGTTCCAATTCCTCCGCCGGCCAAGGCGACCAGGAAAACTGGTTGTACCACTCGAGGAGGTGTTCCCAACTGGCGCCGGGGGTCGTTTCGGGACGTTGGAACGCCGAGGAACGTCGGGAACCCTGGCTGTCACCCGAAGCCTCGCTGGTGGCCGAGGCCGGGCCGGACGTCGAGATCGGACCTGCGGAGGAGGGAGGCGAACGGGTGCTGCGCGGTTGCGGAGGGCGCAGAAGCGTGTTCACCGGAAGCTCCATGGTTGGGTATTCCGGGGCGATGAAAACGCTGGACTCCCCGGGCGGGCGAGGGGGAACACCTGCCGTGGACGGCGGTGCCGACATCGGGGGGGGCTGCACGGGAAATGCGGGGATGGCGGGGTGGGTGGACTCTCCCACGACCGACCCCGCACGGGAAACATCGGGAAGGCTGCCCAGGTAGAGGGACTCCCCGCCGTACTCCGCGAGCGAGGGCGTCGCGGGCGGCCTGGGAGGGGGCTTGGGAAGTTCGAATTTGACCGGGAGAGGCGCGGTGACCTGCAGACCCTCGAGGGAGGGGAGAGGAAGCGGAGCGGACGCGGCAGGAGCATCCCCCAATCTCGGGGTCCATCCCAGATCCAGGGGCGGCGGCGCATGCCGGGGACCGGGTGGTTCCTGCCTGCCCGGTTCTTCGATGTCCCCCTCCATCAAGCGACGCGACCGGAAGGCATCGGTATCCGCCGACCGGGGCGGCACCGGTCGATTGGCCGACGGCGACGCCGAATGGTGTTGGATTCGCGGATCGGGCGCAGGCACGAAATGGAATTGCCAGCGTGCCAAGGTGCCCCAGGCCAGACCGAGGACCCAGAAACCGAGGATTTCCCCGGCGGCCTGGAGGCGCACCTGGTCCGGAGCGGCCACAAAGGTCGCCAAGGCCAGGATGGCTCCGGTCCCAAGCGAGATCCAGGGCCACCAGCCAAGCACGACCGACAGGAGGAGACCGACGGCGAAAACCCGCCATTCGGTTTCCTGTTCCCGAAAGGCGAACCAGTAGATTCCCCCACCCGCCGTTCCCACCAGGGAGAAGAAGAGGAGCAGGATCCGAAGAACACCGTGGAGCGCCTTGGAATGTTTCATGGTGTCACCGTATCCGGTACTTGTCCTTGAGGGCGGCGATGATCTCGAACCGGGTCCGGGTGCTGGAGGCCACGTACCTCTGCGATGCCTGGTCGTACACCAGGATCTTGTACAGTTCCTTCTCGATCTGGATCCCCAGCATCTTGTTCGCCGAAACCTTCAGCTCGGTGAGACCGAACGCGCTGCCCCATTCCCTTTCCGCCTTGTCGAAAAGATCGAACTGGCACATGTCGTCGGGGACCTCCCGCCTGGCCACGGGCTCGTAGCAGTGGTCCTGGTAATGTTGCGCCACGCGCCGCGCCGCCCTGTCGAGGATCTGGGCGCCCTCGGAGCCGTCCCGCGGCACCGAACCAGCGCATCCCAGGACGAACAGGGCCGGGGCGACGGCCCACACGAGACAATTCCTCATATGGGCCGAAATATTAGCCGCCCAGGACCTTCTGCGCCGCTGTTTTCTTGTCCCGTCGGGCGGACTGGAGATGGATCGCCCGAACCAGCGCCTGGTCGATGTCCCCGCAAAGGTTTTCCTCTCCGATCTGGTCGGCGAGCCCCGACCGCACCAAAGCGGTCATCGGCTGGGCGTGGATTCCCGAGAGGATCAGCGTCCACCCTTCCCGACGCGAGCGGGCGTGGACTTCTTCGATGGCCCTGAGCCCGGTGGCATCCAGGGACAGCATCCCCCGCATCCGGAGGATGAGCACCTGCGGCATCCGCGACGCTTCCTGGAGCGCGGACTTGAATTTCTCCGCGGCCCCGAAGAAGAAGGATCCCTGGATCTCGAAGACCTCCACCCCCTTCGGGATGGTTCTGCGGGAAATGGATCCGGGGTCGTCCGCGTCTTCGCCCTCGGCCATGGTCTGCGTGATGTCGCGGATTTCCGTCACCTCCGCCATGCGCTTCATGAACAACGCGGTGGACAGCACGAATCCGACCTCGATGGCCACCGTGAGGTCGATTAGCACCGTCAGGAGGAAGCTCGTCAAGAGCACGAGCACGTCGCCTTTGGGCGCACGGAAAAGCTTGAGGAAGAGTCTCCTCTCTTTCATGTTGTCGGCGACCACCGGGAGAATGGCCCCCA
>CAYXXL010000129.1:0-7957 GCA_964469025.1 uncultured Fibrobacteria bacterium | reverse complement strand
CCCCCGGCCCGGACTCGGAGGACGCCATCCGGTCGGGCGCTCCTGTCGGGAATTCGTGGACGGAATCTGTCCATTCCGCGCCTGGAGATCCCGCTGGGAGTCTTCTGCGCGGTCACCGGCGTTTCCGGTGCGGGCAAGAGCAGCCTGTTGCTGGACGCCGTGGTCCCCGCCCTGCGGTCGGGCGGCCCCTGGTCGGGTGGAGGCGTCGTCGTGGACGCCGCGGATTGCAGCGCGCGGTTCGACGAGATCCGTCCGGTGGAGGTGGGCGGGGAGTGGACCCGATCCCCCCGCTCCATGGTGGCCACCGTCTCCGGGATGCTGGACGAGCTGCGGCCCCTGTTCGCCTCGCTTCCCGAAGCCAAGGCCAGGGGCTGGACCTCTTCGCGATTCTCCCCCAACGCTAAGGGGGGGCGCTGCGAACGTTGCGAAGGACTGGGCCAGGAACGGGTGCGTCTGCATCTGCTTCCGGACGCCTGGATCGGTTGCGCGGCCTGCGCAGGTTCGCGCTTCGAACCGTCCACCCTGGAGGTGCTGTGGAAAGGACTTTCCATGGCGGACGTGCTGGCCCTGCCGCTGGACCGGGCGGCGGATCTGTTCCGGAACCACGCCCGCATCGGTCCCCTCTGTTCCAAACTGGTGCGCGCGGGCTTGTCCCATCTCAGTGGTGGAAGGCGCGCGGACTCGCTCTCCGGGGGCGAGGCTCTGCGGCTGCGGCTGGCGTCGACCGTTGCCCTTCCCGGCCGCAAGCGCGTCCTGTGGGCGTTGGACGAGCCTTCGAGTGGTCTGCATCCCCGGGACGTCCTGTCCCTGCTGTCGGTGCTGGACGACCTCGTGGAGGCGGGTCACACCGTGGTGGCCATCACCCACGACCCCTTGCTCGCTTCCCGCGCCGACCACATCCTGGAGCTGGGACCCGGTCCCGGCCGCGACGGCGGTCGGCTGCTCTTCTCGGGGAGTCCTCAGGAACTCGCCGCGCTCTCCTTGCCGTCGTCGGAATCCGTTGGGAGAGAACTGGACTGATCCGGTTCGGGGAGCCGCAGCAGCCGAACCAGGCTCACGCGGTTGCCGTCCCGCTCCAGGGCGGTGAATTCCCACCGACCGGCGCGGACGGTTTCGCCGACTTCGGGGATGCGTCCCGCCAGGGCCAGGAACAGGCCGGCCAGGGTGTCGGCTTCCATGCCTTCCTCGGGCGAAGGCAAGGCGGGTTCTCCGGTCCCCAGGGCCTCCTGGAGTTCGTCCAGACGGGCTTCGCCGCGCACCTGGAATTCGCCGCCTCCCACCACCCGCACCGCCGGAGGTTCCTCGTCGGTCTCGTCCCGGATCTCGCCCACGATCTCCTCCAGCGCGTCTTCCAAGGTCACGACACCGGACACGGCTCCGTGCTCGTCCACCACCACGGCCAGGTGGGCGTGACGCGAGCGCAGGATCCGCAGCAGATCGGACACGAACTGGGTTTCCGGCACATGGACCACCGGCCGCAGCAAGGAACGGAGGTCCCAGTCCGACTTCAGCCCCACCACGTCCTTGGCGTTGAGGATGCCCACGATGTGGTCCAGGCCCCCTTCGTGGACGGGCAAACGGGAGTACCGGGATTCCCGGAGGATGGCGAGGGCCTCTTCCGGGGTGGCCTCCACGGGAAGGGATGCGACCTGGAGACGGGGCGTCAGGATTTCGCGCACCCGGGTCTCCCCAAGGTCCAGCGCCGCGCGGATGATCTGCTGCTCCACGGCGTTGGATTCGTCCCGGACTTCGGCCACCTTGGAGCGCTCCTGGTCGTTGAGGAATTCGAATCGCCCGTCCCACCCCAGGCGTTTTTCCAGCACCCGCCGCAATTTCACCACGGGAAGGGCCGCGGGGAGGAAGAGTGGGTTCAGGACCTCCTGCAGGCGAAGCGACACCGGGAGAAGCCGCTCGGCGCGCAGCCGTGCGGCCAGGCGCGGAAAGAAATCGCCCAGCAGGTAGAGAAGCAGGAGGAGGACCAGCCCCGCCGGGATCGCCTGCCAACCGGGCACACCGGCGTGGGAAAACAGGAGGTTCCACCCCCCGAGCACGAAAAGGAGCGTGCCCAGGGAACGGCCCAGGCTCACCATGACGGGAAACGACGGATCCTCCTGGCGGACGCGGGTGCGCCGAACCCGCTCCGACCAGCCCTCGGGTGGATGGTACCCGGGTCGGTCGAACAGGCCCAGGATCGTCCGGACGGTGGAAAAGTGCGCGGAGAACACCAGGCCCGCGATCAGAGCCAGGAGGGGAAGGATCATCCCTTGGCTCCGGGCGGGTCGTATTTGCGCTCCAAAGCGCGCATCCGGATCCGTTCGGGGGTCGTGCCATGGTCGTGGCCGCACAGGTGCAGGCAACCATGGACCACCAACCGCCGCAATTCCGCACCGAAGTCGTGCCGGTAGCGCGGAGCCTGCGCGGCGGCGAGGACGGGGTCGATGTACAGCTCGCCGAAGAGTTCCGGCTCCCCGTAGTGGAAGGAAAGCACGTCCGTCGTCCGGTCCAGCCCCCTCCAGTTCCGATTGAGTTCCCGCTGGTGTTCCGGGGAATGGAACACGATGTCCACGGGGCCTGCTCCGCCTTCTCCCGCCAATACGGAACGAGCCGCTTTCCGCAACGGAGGAAGCGAAGGGATCGACCACTCGCGATCTCCGTGGAAGACGATCTTTGGCACCATACCTGTCCAGGGAAACCTAATCGATCCCCCCGATACCCATGCTCGCCCCCGCTGTGAACTACGTTCGCCCCCATTGTGCTCGCATTGCTGAAATTTCTGCCCAGGGTCTTCCTTTCGCGCGTGTTCGGTCGGCTGGCGGGGTGCCGGAGACCCCGTTGGTTCGCACGGATGTCCATCGCGCTCTTCCACAGGTTGTACCCCCGGATCGACCTGGCCGAGGCCATGCGCGGCGAGCGTTCGGACTACGGGAGCCTCCAGGACTTCTTCACCAGGGAACTCGCGCCGGGTTCCAGGGCCATCAGCCATTCCTCGATGGTGGCTCCCTCCGACGGGGTCTTCGGGGAATCCGGGGAAATCCGTTCCGGTACCGTCTTCCAGGCCAAAGGCGTCCCCTATTCCGTGTCCGACTTCCTGCAGGACGCGGACCTGGCCAGGGAACTGGAGCTGGGTGCGTTCGCGACCATCTACCTGGCCCCGTGGAACTACCACCGGGTGCACCATCCCGTCTCCGGGAACCTGGTGGGCTCCCGTCACATCCCTGGAGATCTCTGGCCCGTCAATCGGGCGGCCGTGGCGGGGATCCCGGGGCTGTTCGTGCGCAACGAACGGGCGTGGGTGGCGGTGCGCGACGGGCATGGCCTGGCGGTGATTGTCATGGTGGGCGCCTAAAACGTGTGATCCATCCGACTGTCGGCCTGTCCCCAGCTGGGCCGAGGTATCCGCGGAGGGTGGTCTCCGGCCCAGCCCATCCCCGTGCTGGCGGGAGACCCGATGGGTGTTTTCGAGATGGGATCCACCGTGGTCGTGCTGGCGGATCGCGGGATGCGCAGGGCCGCGGCCGGCCTGGCCTGGCCGCTCCCCGGGGCCTCGGTGCGCATGGGACGGTCGCTGCCGTTCCCCCCGTGAGCCTCGCCTCCCAGACGGTCGGGGGGGCCTTCCGGGCCTTCGGTTCCCGCCCCGATCCCCGGTTGGCCGCGCTCGATCCCTTCCCGCCCCGGGACCGCCCCTCGGGTGCCCTGCTCCTTTCCATCTTGGGACAGGATCTGACTTTCGCGGGAGCCGCAAGGCTCCTGCGGGAGCTGGGCGACCACCTGGGGGACAGGGTCCTGGCCGCGAGTCCCGCCGACTGGTCCGACCTGGAGAAGTTCGCGGCCCGCGCGGGATGGCTGCGCGACTGGCCGCACCGCGAGGCGATGCCGGGATGGATCCTGTCGGGAGGGGATTTCCTGCGAAGCCACGGCAGGCCCGAGAGCTGGCCCGGCACGTTCGATCCCGAGGTCCTGGTGCGGACCCTGGCCTCCGAGCTGCCCTGGATGGGCGCGAGATCGTCCCACCGGATCAAGGCCTGGAGGCTTTGCCGTTGGATCGGACGCGGCGAGGCCGGTGGATCCGGGGCGGGCGCGGGAGCCTTCCGCATCAAGCTCAGGGTGCCACACTCGGCCGTGGAGAGGCCGTTGAAGACGGTTTCCGTCCTTCCGTCGGGATGGGGGGCATGGAGCCCGCGGGATCGCCAGGAATGGGTGGATGGGATCGCGGAAAAAACATCCCCGGGCGATCCCGCGGCCATCTGGCCCGCCTTGGACGCGGTCCTCTCCCGCGGACGCGCCGGGCCGGCCTGCCAGGAGTTCCTGGGTGGTTGCAGGAACTGCCCCCTGCGCGGGCGTTGTCCCTCCCCGGGGTCCCTTTGGGTTCCGGAATTGCCGGACAGGGAGTAGGGCCCCGGCGGGGCGCAACACGGCGGAAACCTCCAAGTCCGCTTCTTTCCTTGAATCGGAGGTCGTCCAGGCCTATTTTTGCTGGCCTGTCCGGCGGTCTCGCCGAACGCCGGAGGGGGTCGGATATGAGCAGGGAGGGTTCCATATGCCACAGCCGACCGGTACCCGGAGCTTTTTCCTAAGCTACCTGCTGGATACCCGCGTCCGCCTTCCCGACGGGCGCAAGGCGCGCCTCCTGGAGATCGTCGCCGCCGCGGGAGACAATCCGCGCGTGCGTTCGGTCGTGGTGCGCTCCGCCCAGGGCGTGCGCGAGATCGCCTGGACGGAAATCGTTCTGGAGAAGATCGGTTCCGGAAAGTATTCCATGCGGGCAGGCTCGGCGGGGACGGATCCGCGGGAACCCGTGGAAGGCGACATCCGCCTGAAAAAGCACCTCCTGGACCGCCAGATCGTGGACCTGGACGGGGCCAAAGTGGTCCGGGTGAACGACGTCCGTCTGGCCCAGGTCCGGGACGGCCTGTTCCTGGTGGCGGTGGACGTATCGTTCACGGCGCTTCTGCGCCGCCTTGGGCTGGAGCTCCTGGGACGCAGGCTCGCCCCCGGAAGGTTCCTGCCCAGCTACATCCCCTGGAGCGAGGTCCAGGCCTTCGTGCCCCACGGCGGGGCCGTGAAGCTCGCCTCCAGCGCCGATCGCCTCAGGACGCTGCACCCTTCGGAACTCGCCGACATCATCGAGAACCTGGACGCCGCCACCCAGGTGGCCATCCTGGACGCGCTGGGAGAAGACTCCGTCGCCGAGGTCATCGAGGAGATGGAGACGGACACGCAGGTGTCGGTCCTCTCCAGGATGGGCACCGAGAAGGCCGCCGACGTCCTGGAGCAGATGGACGCGGACGAGGCCGCGGACATCATCGACGAGCTTCCGGACGAACAGGCGGCCGACATCCTGTCCCAGATGGACGGCGAGGCCCGCGAGGAGGTCCAGGACCTCATGGATTACCCCGACCACCAGGTCGGGTCGCTGATGTCCACCGAGTACCTCACGTTTCCCGAGACGGCCACCGCCTTGGATGTGCTGGAATCGCTGCGCCGCCAGGACATCGACCACGAGCACATGCTGGCGGTCTTCGCCGTGGACGGGAAGCAGAAGCTTTCCGCGGTGGTGCCGCTGCCGGAACTGGTGCTCGCCGATCCCGGGACGCCGCTCTCGGGATTGGGGATGGAGCGCCTGGTGTCGGTCCACGACGATTCGCCCATCCGGGACGTGGTCCAGATCCTGTCCAAGTACCGGTCGCTCTCCGTGCCGGTCCTGGACGCCGACGAGAACCTCGTGGGCGCGGTGACCGTGGACGACATCCTCGACGACCTCCTGCGCGCCGGCGGACGTCGGCTGAGAGGATAGACCATGTCCCGTCGCAAGCGCTGGCTCCGATCCCTCCTGGTATTCCTCGCCGTCCTGGGCCCCGGGATCGTGACCGGATCGGTGGACAACGACGTCGGAGGCATCACGACGTATTCCGTCGCCGGCGCCATGTACGGATACCACTACATCTGGTCGCTGATCCCCTGCGCGGTGGTGCTGTTCCTGGTCCAGGAGATGAACGCCCGCATGGGCATCGTGACCGGAAAGGGCCTCGCGGACCTCATCCGCGAGAACGCGGGGGTGAAGATCACGGCCCTCATCTTCGCCGGACTCCTCCTGGCGGATCTCGCCAACACCACCACGGAGTTCGCGGGCGTGGCCGGATCCATGGACATCTTCGGGGTCAGCAAGTACATCGCGGTGCCGCTTTCCGCGATCGGCGTCTGGTTCCTGGTGGCCAAGGGCACCTACAAGATGGCCGAGCGGATCTTCCTCGTCTTTTCTCTCTTCCTGCTGTCCTACGTGGTTTCCGCGGTCATGGGACATCCCCACTGGGGCGAGGTCGGTCGGGCGGTCATTCACCCCAAGCTGCAGACGGACACGGCCTACATCGCCCTGGGCATCGGACTGGTGGGCACCACCATCGCCCCGTGGATGCAGTTCTACATGCAGTCCGCGGTGATCGAGAAGGGACTCAAGATCGAGGACTACAAGTACACGCTCGCCGACGTGGCGGTGGGCTGCTTCCTCACCATCATCGTCGCCTTCTTCATCATGGTGGCGTGCGGGTCCACGCTCCACGTCCACGGCGTGGTGATCAACGACGCCGGCGACGCGGCCAAGGCGCTGCAGCCGCTGGCGGGGCGCCTGTCCTCCTACATCTTCGCGGCGGGACTGTTCGTCGCGGCCATATTCTCCGCGACCATCCTGCCGGTGGCCACCGCCTTCTACGTCTGCGAGGCCTTCGGCTTCGAGGCGGGCATCGACAAGACCCCGGCCCAGGCCCCCCAGTTCTACGCGTTGTTCACGGCCATCCTGGCCGTGGGGGCGGGCATCATCCTGCTCCCGAACGCGCCTCTCATCAAGATCTCCGTCTGGTCGCAGATCGTCAACGGTCTGCTCTTCCCGGTGGTCCTCATCTGCATCATGATCCTGATCAACGACAAGGAGATCATGGGCAAGCACAGGAACGGTCCCGTCACCAACGTCATCGGCTGGACGGCCTCCGTCGTGCTCTCCGGCATGTCGCTGTGGCTGGTGGTTTCGGGGCTGCTCGGAGGGTGACCGGATAGAGGCGGACGGCGGCGGGCCGTCAGGCCGGAAACCGTCCGGAGGCCTCCGGATCGCGGCGCATGTCGGCGAGAGCGGCCTCCATGGCGTCCCGTACGTCCGCCAGCAGGACCTTCGGGTCCTTGTTCCGGGGCAGCGCGGTGTCGACGGGAGGCAGGATCCGCACCCGCATGGTGCCGGGGTAGAGCCGGAAGGACTTCTTGTTGAGGATCCACCAGGTCTCGTCGATGACCACGGGGGTCAGCAGGGCCTCGGCGTCGACGGCGATGCGGAACGCGCCGCTCTGGAAAGGCTGCAGCGCACCGTCCACCGAGCGCGTGCCCTCGGCGAAAATGCAGAAATCGACTCCCTCGGAGAGCTCTTCGCGGACCTGGCGTCCCACCAGGCTGCGCGACCGGCGGTCGGAACGGTCGACGAACACGCAGTGCAGGATCCGCATGGACCCGCCGAACCAGGGCCAGGACGCGATCTCCTTCTTGGCGAGGAAGGCCGGAAAGCGCACCCGGACCATCATGATGGTGATGTCCAGCCAGCTCTGGTGGTTGGAGACGAAGATCGTGCGCCGCTCCTGGAGGTTTTCCTGTCCTTCGACGCGGATCCGGAGTCCGAACATGGGGAAGACGGCGTTCACCCAGGATCGGCACATCCACTTGATGGCCCCCCCTCGCTTGAGGACGATCGCCGCCGGGATGAGCCAGAGGCCGTAGAAGACGATGGATGCGGACAGGAGCCCGAAGAACAGGGCCGCCCGCAACGTGGCCGCCGCGCGCGCCAGCGGATCCGGGCCGATCCGTCGGGTCACAGGCGGCAGTTCTCGATGGCGAACTGGAGGATGGCCGTGGCGCCAAGGGCTTCCAGTTCGTCCATGACCCTGCCCAGCTGCTTGACCGGAACCAGCGCCCGCACCGCGCG
>CAYXXL010000128.1:0-7999 GCA_964469025.1 uncultured Fibrobacteria bacterium | reverse complement strand
AGGCCAACGCCACCTGGAAAAGCTGGTAGGAGATGGGCTCCACCGTGGCGGGGAGCCCGATGCGGATCAACGGCGTCAAGGATCGTTTCCAGCCCAAGGCGACATCCCGCCAGAGGGGATGGTAATCCAGGCGGCGCGAGATCGCGGACAGGAAGACGAGCGATACGATGGACCACGAGAGCACCGTCGCCAGGGCGACACCGAAAGTTCCCAGATCGAAGACCGAACGCGGACCGAAGAGGAAAAGCGTGTTGAGCGCCGCGTTGGATCCCAGGGCCAGGACCGAGCCCCACAGATTCCAGCTCGTGAGACCTTGGGACGCCAGGATGTTGATCATGGAAGTCCACAGCGCGCGCGCGCCCATGCCGCAGCCCAGGATGCGAAGGAACAGCGTGGCGTGCCAGCGGATCTCCCCGGTCAAGCCCATCGCCGCCGCGATGGGAGAGGCCAAGGCGACCATGGCGATCCCCAGGACGATCCCGATGGCCACCAGTGCCATCTGCAGGAATGCGTAGGTGGCGCGCGCCAGCCGGGGACGACGAGCACCCAGAAATTGCCCGGCCACCGCCGCACCGGCCTGCCCCAGGGTGTTGAGGACGATGGTGAGCGCCGCGAACACGGGGATCATGGCACCCACTCCGGCGGCGGCCAGGTCGGAAACGCGCGCCAGGAAGAACATGTCCAACGCCGGCTGGGCGATCCCGACGGCGAGAGTCAGCGAAACCGGCCACGCCAGCGAGAAAAGGGAGCGGTCGTGCAACAGCGATTGTCGCGGCTCGGGAGAGGACATGGGTAGCGGGGAAGGATAGCTCCGGACACCTCGTCGGCAAACCGGGAAAGCGTCTACAGCAGGATGAGGGCCTCGCCCAGGATCCGCTCCCCGATCTCCTCGAGGGATCGCGAAGCATCCAGCACCTTCACTCGCTCCGGATCCCGGCGGGCGCGCTCCAGGTAGCCTTCGCGGACCCGGGCGCGGAAGGCATCGAGTTCCGATTCCATGCGATCGGAATCGCCTCCGCGCAGGGATCGCCGCCTCGACGCTTCTTCGGGAGCAAGGTCCAGGTACCAGGTGCGGGTGGGGAAGACCGTCGCGGCGATGGATTCGACGGAAAGGATCTGGTCCAGGGGCAGGCCCCGCCCGTAGCCCTGGTAGGCGAAGGTGGCGTCGCAATAGCGGTCCAGGATCACGACGGCCCCCCGTCCCAAGGCGGGGATCACGCGAGTTGACAGGATCTGCGCACGTGCGGCGGAGAAGAGGAGCAGTTCCGCCAACGGCACGGGTGGTTCGTCCGACGGATCCAGAAGGAGCGAACGGATCCTTTCGCCGAGGTCGGTCCCCCCGGGTTCGCGAAGGGAGACGACTTCATGGCCGCGTTCGCGGAGGGCATCGGCCAACCGGGCGACCTGGGTGGTCTTCCCGGAACCGTCGATCCCCTCGAAGGAGAAGAACAACCCGCTCAAGGGCGAAAGGATCCGCAGGTGTCCACGAGCGCCAGGAAGGGCGAGCCTACAGGTTCTCGCCGTGGCACTTCTTGAACTTCTTACCCGACCCGCACGGGCACGGGTCGTTGCGGCCCACCGTGGCGACCGCGGTGCCCTGGGGCATACGCCCTGCGCCAGCCGAGGGAGGTGGAGCGAAGACAGGACGGGTGCCCGGCAACATGGGGGCGGATTCCGGACGCGGCGTCGGGGCCGGGGCCTGCCGTTGACTGGGTTCGGGTTCGTCTTCTCCGTGCAATTCCCGGTACTGGGCACGCGAACGAGGGGTCTGCTGGAACTGGGGTCTCTGTTCGGGGTGGATGTGCAGGACCCGCCCGGCGATCTCGTAGGCCAACCGGTCCATCATCTGCTGGAAAAGCAGGAAACCTTCGTGCTTGTACTCCGAAAGGGGATCCCGCTGGCCGTAGCCTCGGAAGCGGATGGCTTCCTTCAGGTGGTCCATCTCGTAGAGGTGGGCCTTCCAGATGTGGTCGATGGTGAAAAGCAGGATCTGCCGTTCGATGTCGCGGATGTCCTCGCCGATCCGCTCTTCGAGGTCCGTGTAGGCCTTGACGGCCAGCTGCGAGACCTCCTCCACGATCGCCTGCCTGGAGGCACCCACAGAGATGGAATTGGCCAGATTGTATTCCACCGTGAAGTGGCGGCGCAGATCGGTCTCGTTGACCGACCACGCGGCATCCTCGGGCAAGAGGTCCATCTGGAGCATCTCGGAGACCTTGATGTCCACCGCGTCCTCGATGCGGGAGATGATCTCGTCGCGGACATCCTCGCCGTCCAGGATGCGTCGGCGCAGCTTGTACACCACCTTGCGCTGGGAATTCATCACGTCGTCGTATTCCAGCAAGTGCTTGCGGATCTCGAAGTTCTGTGCCTCCACGCGCTTCTGGGCGCCGGCGATGGAACGATCCAGGAGCGAATGGGTGATGACCTCGCCCTCCTTGGCCCCCAGCCGGTCCATCATGGAACGGATGTTCTCCCCCCCGAAGATCCGCATGAGATCGTCGTCCAGCGAAAGGAAGAAACGGCTGGAACCGGGATCGCCCTGGCGACCGGATCGGCCTCGGAGCTGGTTGTCCACGCGACGGCTTTCGTGGCGTTCGGTGCCCACGATGTGGAGGCCCCCCAACGATCGCACGGAGATCTTCTCCTTCACTCGGAGATCCCACGGCGCGGGGTAGGCGGGGTAATCCTGTTCGATGCGGACCTTGTTGACGGCCTCCAGCCTTTCCGGCAAGGTGCCTTCCAGCTTGGCGAGGGCCTTCTCCTCCAGGGTCTTTTCCGCCCAGAACGCCACGATGGCTTCGTCCTGTTGGGCAGGGTCCAGGGGAAGCCCGCGGGGGACGAAGCCCGATTCCACCCAATGCGAAAGCAATTCCTTCCAGGTGCTGTCGCGCAGCACGATGTCCGTTCCGCGACCGGCCATGTTGGTGGCGATGGTCACCTTGCCCAGGCTACCGGCATCGAGAACGATCAATGCCTCCCGAGCGTGCTGTTTGGCGTTCAGGACGTCGTGGGGAACGCCGTTGCGGGACAGGATGGCCGACAGCTTCTCCGACTTCTCGATGGAGACGGTGCCCACCAGCACGGGCTGGCCCAGGGCGTGGCGCTCCTTGACGTCCTCGTGGATGGCGTCGTACTTCTCCTTGTCCGTGCGGAAGACCCAGTCGCTGTTGTCGCGGCGGATCATGGGCCTGTTGGTGGGGACCACCACCACGCCCAGCTTGTAGATCTCGTGGAATTCCTGCGCCTCGGTGTCGGCGGTTCCCGTCATTCCGGAGAGCTTCCTGTACATCCGGAAATAGTTCTGGAAGGTGATGGTGGCCAGCGTCTGGTTCTCGCGGGCGATGCGCACGCGTTCCTTGGCTTCCACGGCCTGGTGCAGTCCGTCCGACCAGCGCCGTCCCGGCATGGTCCGGCCGGTGAACTCGTCGACGATCACGACCTCGCCGTCCTGCACCACGTAGTCGGTGTCGCGCTGGTAGATCACATGAGCACGGAGCGCCTGCTGGATGTGGTGGACCCAATCGGTGTTGGCGTCGGAGTAGAGGTTGTCCAACCCCAGCGCCTTCTCGCAGGCCTGGACGCCCCGGTCGGTCAAGAGCGCGTTCTTGTGCTTCTCCTCCACCTGGTAGTGGACGTCCTTCTTCAGCAACGGGATGACGGCGTCGGCCTTCCCGTACTTGTCGGTGCTCTCCTCGGCCGGGCCCGAGATGATGAGCGGGGTGCGCGCTTCGTCGATCAGGATCGAGTCGACCTCGTCCACGATGGCGAAATTCAGCTCGCGCTGCACGCACTCGTCGGGCTCGTTGGCCATGTTGTCGCGCAGGTAGTCGAAGCCGAACTCGTTGTTGGTACCGTAGGTGATGTCGGCGTGGTAGGACTCGCGACGCTGCGGCTCGCTCTTGTCGTGGACGATGAGGCCGACGGTCAATCCCAGGAACCGGTAGAGCCGACCCATCCACTCGGAGTCGCGGCGGGCCAGGTAGTCGTTGACCGTGACCACGTGCACGCCCTTGCCTTCCAGTGCGTTCAGGTAGACGGCGGTGGTGGCCACCAGGGTCTTGCCTTCGCCGGTCTTCATCTCGGCGATCTTGCCTGCGTGGAGGATCATTCCGCCGCGCATCTGCACGTCGAAGATGCGCATGCGGTAGGGCGGAAGGGAATCCGGGTACACTTCGCGCACCCTGGCGTAGAGGTCGGCAGGGAAATGGAGGGTGACGATGTCGGCGCCCTCCTCCAGGGCGGTCCTGGCTTCGGTCACGAGCTGCTGGTGGTCCGTGGAAAGCAGGGACAAGTCGAATCCGAACTTGGGATCCAGGATGTTCAGGACGCCCAGGCGCCGGTCTCCAGCCTCGCGCGCCACCGCGAATGCCTCGGGCAGAAGGTCGTCGAGGGAGGCTCCCTCCTCCATCCGGGTGCGGAATTCCAGGGTCTTGGCGGCGAGATCGTCGTCGTGCAAGGCGGCAAGAGTCGGTTCCAGGGAGAGGATGGCCTCCACCGCAGGGGTCAACTTCTTGTTGTACCGTTCGTGGGGGGTGCCAAAGAACTTGGTGAAGATCGATTCGATCAGCATGGAGTCTCCAAACAGGGGTCGAATCGCGGAATGTACCTAAACCAGCGTGAATCCAGGGCTTGTGCAAGAGTTCCGACTTGCCAGAACCGTACAAAATGGGATGATTGTCTGATCTGATGGCCAAGGACACGCTGAAGGTCTGGATCATGCCGACACAGGTTGGATCCCGGACGGGGAAACTTTTCACCCGGGCCGTCGCCACGTTTCGGAAGGCGCACCCTTCCCTTTCCCTGGAACTGCGGGTGTTGCCCTGGAGCAACGCCTGGGCCGAGCTCATGCGGGCCTACAAGCGGGGCGACCCGCCGGATCTGGTCCAGATCGGGTCCACCTGGATGGGCACGCTCACCCATTTGGGGCATCTCGCACCGGTTCCCGACGGGATGGAAACCAGGGCGGCGGTGGCGCCTTGGATCGACGAATGCGTCCAGGTGAACGGAAAGCGGATGGCGCTCCCCTGGGTGGTGGAATGTTCGGGCCTGATCGCCCGCTCCGACATCCTCGACGGGGCGGTGAGCGAATCGGGCCTCGCCACCTGGGATGGGTTTCTCTCCTTCTGCCGTGAACTGGGAGAAAACGCGAACAAGCAGGAGATCGATCCGCGACGCCCGCTTCCGGTGGGAATCACCTGCCGGCCCGAACCGGTCACACTCCACAACCTGGCACCCTGGCTCTTGACCGGGGGCTGGAAGCTGGGAGAACTGCTGGCCGAGGAGAATCCACGGCTTTTGAGTCACCCGTCCGCGAGGCCGGGCCTGGAATACCTGGGAGAACTGCTTCGCGTCAACCGCACCGACGAGGATTCCGGGGCCATCCAGCCATACCGCCTGGCCATGGACTTCTACCAGGAAGGTCGCTTCGCCTTCCTGATCGGAAATCCTTGGATGATCGTGCGCAATCTCATCGACCCGACGGCCTCGGTGGAATCGCGCTGGCCCGTCACCTACCTCCCCATTCCCGCAGGCCCCGCCGGTTCCGCGACCCGAGGCGGTGGATCGGTCCTCGCCGTTTCCACCCGGTCCAGCCACCAGGAATTGGCCTGGAAGCTAGCGCGGCACATGTGCGGATCCACCTTCATGGACGTCTGGTGCCAAAGCTCGGGCGATGTCCCGGCGCACCTTGGGGGCTTCTGGAGCCGCCATGGCGACCATCCCGAACTCCAGAAGATCCGCCATGCCCTGGAAGCGGCCCGAAACTACCCGCCCCATCCCATGTGGGCCACGTTGGAACGCGTGCTGGCACGCGGCTTGTCCGACATCCTCTGGAGCCTCCTGGCTGGCGACTCCCTGGACGAGAACGGCATGGCCATCGCCGCCACCGTGGACGAGGAGATCCAATCCATCCTCCAGACCGGGTGGGATCGGATCAAGGTCGTGCCATGAGCCCGCGCGACCCCTCCGGAACGGGCATGGCCACCATGGTGCAGGTGGAGAGTCAGGATCTGTCCGCCCTGGGAAACCGCGCCGCCATCGCGATGTGCAGCACGGACACCTCCTACCGCTCCTTTCTGGCGGCCTGCAAGACCATCCTGGAAGGCCTCCACGACGACGTGGAACAGGTGCGCATCTACCTGCTGGACCCGGTGGACCGGATGCTGCGGGAAGAAGCGGTCGTGGACCATTTCGGAGGGCAGGAAGGTTCCGACCTGATCCCGCTGTACCAGCTTTCCGAAGAGGTCACAACCAAACTGGTGGGTTCCCAGCACCACATGGGCGACCAGTGGGAGATCCTGGTACCCCTGCCCGTGGAAACCCAGATCGCGGGCGTGCTCGCCTTGGTGAGCTACCAGAAATTCCCCCCGCATCTGGAGGAGCGGATCCTGCGTCTGGGGCGGTCGCTTGCCCTGGGCGCCCTCTACGTGCGCCGCTCGCGCGAGGCGGAGCGATCCATGCAGCTTCTGAAGGCGGTGACCGACACTTCGGCCAAGCTCCAGGGACTGGAAGGGCGCACCATCCTGCTGGAAAACTTCGTGACTACGGCGGTGGAGGCCTTCGGATTCGATCGCGCCACCATCTTCGTGCTGGACGACGACGGCGTGAATGTGAAGTCCGCCTTGTGCGCCCGGGCGGGGTTCGGGGTCCTCCAGCTTCCAGAGATCCCCGAGCTTCCCCCGCTTGCCGACCAGCCAGCCCCCCATCCCCACCTGCCCGGGTTGTGGATCCCCATCCGGATGGGCTCGCGCCGGCTGGGCGTCCTGTTCGTCGACAACATCTATTCGCTCGAAGCCCCCTCCCGGGACGTCCTCCAGCCCCTGGTCGACCTCGCCTCGCAGGCGGCGCTGGCCCTGGAGAACGCGCGCCTCATCGAACGGCTGCGCGAAACGGCGCTGCGGGACGACCTGACGGGCCTCTACCGCTCCGGCTATTTCCTGGAGCGCGTGCGCGAGGAATTGGCCAACTCCCGCAGGCGCAAGGACAGCACGGGATTGGTGATGGTGGACCTGGACCATTTCAAGCTGATCAACGACACCTACGGCCACCCGGTGGGAGACGAGGTGCTCATCCGCGTAGCGGACAGGATCCGTCAAAACCTGCGCGTGGGCGACACGGCCTGCCGCAAGGGAGGGGACGAATTCATCGTGCTGGTCCCCAACCTCACCGCCGACCAGGGCGGCAGGATGGCGCAGCGCCTGATCGAGGAGATCCGCGCTTCCCCGGTGGAACTTCCGGACGGCAGGCAGGTGGAGATCGGGGTCTCGGTGGGGGTCGCTCTCTTCCCGATCCATGCCGGAAATTGGCAGGACCTGTGGTCCAGGGCCGACGAGGCTCTCTACCAGGCCAAGCAGGCCGGCCGCGGATGCTGGTCCCTCTGGAGCACGCAGAGCCGCCTGAGCCTGGGTGGGTAGCCAAACGCTCGGACTGAAGTCCATCGCTCGATCAACGCCCTGACGGGCGGAAGGCGCTCGCAGTTCCCGAGCGCAGCGAGGTTGGCCCAGCGAAGGGCTTCAGCCCGAGCGGGAGGGATTGCGTCCTGCACGGGTCAAACCTTCCGCGCCTCCAAGAACCTGTCCGTACCAGACAGATCCCGTCTGGTCTCCACCTCGATCCACCCTTCTGTGCACAGCGCCCGGGTGGAAGCGCCCTGGTCGTGGCCGTGCTCCAGGAGCAGCCATCCACCGGGCTTGAGCGCGACGACCGCCTGCCGCACCAGGATTCGGATGGCGTCGAGCCCGTCCGACCCCCCGTCCAGGGCCTGGCGCGGATCGGCCCGGACTTCGGCGGAGAGACCCGCGATGTCGCGGGAGGGGATGTAGGGGGGATTGGAGACCACCGCGTCCAGACTTTCCGGCTTCACGCCTTCCAGGAAGCTCCCCTGCCAAAGAGGCAGCCAGATGCCGAGACGCTGAGCGTTCTCCCGGGCGAGGTCCAAAGCTTTGGAGGAGATATCGGATCCCGTTACCCGGAGGTCTGCCCTTTCGTGGCGCAGCGA
>CAYXXL010000127.1:0-8094 GCA_964469025.1 uncultured Fibrobacteria bacterium | reverse complement strand
CGTCCTGGACCTGGACCTCGCCGTGGTGGCCGACGTTCCGCTCAACCGCGAACTCCTGGGTTGGGTCCTGGAGAACCTCGTCAAGAACGCGCTGGACGCCATCGACAGGCCCGACGGCAGGATCTCGATCACCTCCAGATCCGCCGGTCGACTGGGCCAGGAAGTCCGGATCGACGTCGAGGACAACGGCCGCGGAATCCCACCCCAGCACCTGCGCGACGTGTTCCTTCCCGGGTGGAGCACCAAGAAGCGCGGCTGGGGACTCGGGCTGGCCCTGGCCCGGCGGATCGTGGAACAGTACCACGGCGGACGCATCTGGGTGGACTACTCCAGGTTGGGGGAAGGGACCGGGTTTTCTATTCTCCTCCGCGACCCCTCCGCGCCGACAAGAATTCGATCCGGAGACCCATGAGCCAGAACGAAGAACCCATCCGAAGCATCCTCTGGGTCGACGACGAGATCGAGTTCCTCCGCGCGCACATCTTTTTCCTGGAAGACCACGACTGGAAGGTCGACACGGCCACCAACGGCCACGACGCGCTTTCCATGGCCCAGCGCGAGAACTACGACGTGGTGCTGCTGGACGAGCAGATGGCGGGCATCGACGGCCTGACCACGCTGCAGAGGCTCAAGCGTTCCAACCCCTCCCTCTTCGTGGTGATGGTCACCAAGTCGGAGGAGGAGCGGGTGATGGAGGAGGCCATCGGCCGCAACATCGACGGCTACTTGACGAAACCCGTCAACCCCGCCCAGATCGTGAGCCTGTGCAAGAGCCTCTTCATCGCGCGCAGCCTGCGCTCGAACCACCTCACCAGCCGCTACGTGCGCCAGTACGCCGAGAACAAGGCGCGCATCCTGGGGCCGGTCCAGCCGAACGACTGGGAGCGGGTCCACCAGCGCCTGTGCCAGTGGGACCTGGATCTGGGGGTCGCTGGCAACGAAGGTCTCAGGGAAACGCACAAGGGCCAGCGCGAGGAGACGGAATCCGTCTTCCTGCAGTACCTGGAGAGCCGGTGGTACGGGTGGATGGGGCGCGAGCGCCTCAAGCCGAACTTCACCTGGGACCTGATGGCGCGCCGCTTCCGGCCCAGGAGCCGGGAGGAGAAGCTCCCGGTGCTCCTGGTGCTTTCCGGCCTGCGCACGGACCAGTGGCTTTCCATGCAGCCCCTGCTGGAAGGCCTCTTCGAGGTCAAGCTCGACCACCAGTGGGCGCCGCTGCCGGGGATCCCAGAAGTCGCCCGGCTCTGCCTCTTCGGCGGCGCCTCGCAGAAGGTGCTGGCCGCGGAGCGCCCCGAATGGAGATGGACCGCTCCGGAGAAGCTCTCGGACCCCGCCTTCCTGGCCGGTCTCCTGGTCCGGAGCACGGGGCTTTCCGCATCCGAGATCGACGTCCGCGTCGCTTCCACGGTGGCGCAGTCCAGGGATCTCGCCAAGCGGTCGGACGGGCTCGGATCCACCCGCCTGACCGTGGTGGTGCTGGAATTCGCCCGCATGCTGCAGGAACCCGGCACCGACAGCAGTTCCGGCGACGCGCCTCTCTCCGACGACGCCCGCTACCGCGGTTCGGCCCGGATGCTCCTGGCGCAGGCGGGGATCTACCACCTGCTGCGGCGCCTGCAAGGCCTGGGCAGGGAGGTGGTCCTCACCGCGGACGTGGGGAGCACGACGGTCTCCGAAGCCATCGAGGTCTTCTGCAGCGAAGACCAGCCGCACGGCTTCCGCGTCCAGTTCGGCAAGGAGATCTCCTGCGACGAACGCCACGCCTTCTTCGTGGAGAACCCCGCCTCGGCCGGCCTCGACGGGACCCGCGGTCCCCTGGCCATGGCCAAGGGCAGGAGATTCTTCACCCAGCCCAACAAATACCAGTACTACGGGACCTCCCACGTGGGTCGGCTCGTTTCGGGCGGCCTCTCCATGGCCGAGGTGCTGGTCCCGCTGTGCACCCTGACCCCCCGCTGATCGGACGCGCCCCGCTGGTGTCGGAATCCGTCACCGCGCTGGTCGGCGGCCGGCTGGCGGAATTCCTCGCGCCCGGAGACTCGGTGTTCCTGGAAGGCGAACTCGGCGCGGGCAAGAGCACGCTGGCGAGATCGGTCCTCCGCTCCATGGGATGGACGGGATCCGTCCGTTCGCCCAGCTACGCGCTGGTGCACGCCTACTCCACCCCGCGCGGCCTCGTGCACCACCTGGACCTCTACCGCATCCGCACCTCGGACGAAGCCTTGGGCCTGGACCTGGACCAGTTCGCCTCGGGCGATTCCATCTGCCTGGTGGAATGGCCCGATCGGTTGCGCGGAAGCCTGGATCCGGTCTGGAGCATCCATCTGGAGATCGAGGGCGAAGGACGGCGGATCGAACTGCGCGGACCGGCCCGGCCGGGATGCGAGTCTATATTGGCGCACCTCAACCAGGAGACCCGACCGTGAGCGAAACACCCCAACCACCCCCCGAGGATGATCTCCCGGAACCCCCCGAAGAGAAGAAGGAGCCTTTCGCCTCCACCCCCGCTCACATGGTTCTCCTGGTCGTGGCCTTGCTGGCCGTCGGATTCTGGCTCTGGTACCGCGGCGAAGGCGGCCAATCGCGCACCCATTTCGCCCATGCCGACAGTCTCTACGACGCCCATCGCCTCCCGGAAGCGTTGGAGAACTACCGCAAGCTGCGGGAGACGGAAAAGATCTTCACGAAGATGGACGACAGCCTGCTGTATCGGCGCATCGACAGCCTCTCGACGCTGGAGGACAAGGCAAAGACCCTCTGCGACGGCGCGCGGGCCGCTCTGGTCTCCAAGGACACCGCCCTGATACGGCGCGCCTGGAAGCTGCTGTCCTCGGACACCACCGGCTTCGTTCCGGACTCCTTGGTCGCACGGCTGCGCCAGGCCCTTCCCACCCCTCCCTGAGGGCGCCCCGCCGTCCGCCGGCTCCTTCCGCCCCAGGTCGATTCCACGATGCCCATCCCGACCCGACGATCCGCGAACGCGATCCCCTTCCAGGTCCTCCTGGCGGGGGTCCTCTTCACCTTCCTGCTGCTCCCGCTGCTCTGGGCGTTCCAGGTCGTGCGGAGCCAAGGATATTCCGTCGTGCACGACGTCATCTCCGTGCGGATCGGAACCGCGCTCCAGACTGGACGCACCCAGGCCTTCAAGGCCGTCCCCCTGGGCCGCGACGCCCAGGAAAAGGAACAGGTGGCCGATTCGAGCACCGCGAACCTGTTCTTCCGGGTGCTCGCGCTTTCCCCGCGCTCCAAGGGGCGCGCCCTTCTCGTCCGCGACGGCGGACGGGAATGGAAGGTCGGCGCGGACGGGTCGGTGTACGGGGGTGAACCCGGACATCGGTTCGTCCAAGCCATCTTCCTCCAGGATTCCGGCAACTCCAATTCCTACCAGCAGGGCAAGATTCATCCCGATCTGGTCGTGGTGAACTGGCAGGATCCGGCGCCCTGGTTCCGTTCCACCCTCAGGTTGGATCTGCCGTTGGAGGCGGGGGTCCTTGGATTCGGGCTCGCCCTGGTGCCTTGGTTGCTGTGGACCAGGCGACGGAACGTCTTCGCCCCGCCCCCTTCCTGGACCACCGGTGGCTGGAAGATCCCCCTGGGACTGACAGCGCTGGTGGTCGCCGGGCACATCCTTTCGCCCAGGTGGCTTCCCGCGGTCGCGACCTACCTGTCGCTCCTGGCCATCTGGATCGGTGTCGGAATCCGTCGACTCCCCGCCGGGCCCCGGCACCCCGCCGTTCCCCGATGGCACCTGATGGCGGTGGCCTTGATGGTCGCGGCCGGATTCGCCACCAAGGCCAGGCTCTCGGACTGGGGTTCGCCGCTGGTCCTCCACACCGACGAATATTCGATCGTGGATCCCGCCGGGACCCTGTCCCGCGGCAGCGGCCTGGACCCCGAGGAGTTCGAGCACCCGAACCACCCCAGCATCTACCTGGAAACGGCGGTGTCGCAGGCGGCGAGCGAATTCCTGCTGGGAGCGCCTCTGGGCACCACCTTCGACGACCATCTCGCCTTGTGGCACCAGGTTGGACGGATCCTGTCCGCACTCTGGGGTGCGCTGCTGGCCTGGGCGGTGTGGGCGGGCCTGCGCAGGTACGATCCCGTCGCGGCCCTGCTCGGTTGCGCCCTGGCCACCCTGTTTCCCGCCATCCTCCAGAATTCCGCCTACGCCACTCCGGACGTGTCGCAGGCCTTCCTGGTCGCGCTCTTCGGGTGGATGCTTTCGCGCCACGTGTCCGACGGCGACCCGCGCAGCCTGGTCCTGGCGGCCCTGGCGGCGGCCTTGGCCACCGGAGAGAAATTTTCGGGCGCAGTGCTCCTGCCCATCCTGGTTCTCGGAGCCTGCGCGGCTCCCGGTCGGAAGGACTGGGTCGTCGCGGCCTTGCGCGCCTCCCTCGCCTACTTCCTGCTGCTCTTCCTGACCTGCCCCTACCTCTTCCTCAAGGCCCATCTGGTGCTGATCTCCGTGATCGGAGAGTCGCGCCCCACGCACCCCGGCGCGGACGGTCTGGGGCTCCGGGGCAATCTCGGCTTCTACGCCGGAGCTTGGCGTGCGGATGCCTCGCTGCTCATGACCCTGGCCATCCTGCCCGGCGCATGGCGTCTGTTGTCGAAGGGCAGATCGGCACTGCCCCTGTTCACGGGGCTGGTGTTCCTGGCGAGCCTCTCCGCGCTCCCGTTGCACTGGAACCGATGGGAACTTCCCTTCCTCCCCATGTTCATCCAATGCTCCGCGATGGGTCTCGCCATCCCGTGGACCCTGGCCCGGTTCGGCCCCCGACCGGGGCGCCTGGTCTGGGTCGCGGTGGGGCTGGTCCTGGTCGCGCTTCCGCTTTCCCACCAGTTCCTCCGCTGCGTGCAGACCTTCCGCACGGTCCGGGCCCGCGACACCCGCCTGGACGCGTTGGCATGGAGTCGTCGCGAAGGGGTGGATACCGCCAATGCGCTGGTCGGCCACTACACCGGGCTGGCCCCCATCTGGAAGCGCGGCTTCGACCTGTACTCGGCCTATGGCGATCCCGCGTACATGCGGGGTCGGCGGTGGGCCATGGTTTCGTCGGCCCACTACCAGCGCTACTTCGACGACACCGCCAGGTTCTCCGGGGAGGTCGGGTTCTGGCGCGATCTGCTGGCCCTCCCCCAGGTCGCCGGGTTCGACCCCGTCGCGCCTCGGATCGTCCTGCGTGGCGAGCCGGACTGGGCCGACCTGCCTCTGGCCCGGAGCTTCCTTCTGCAGGATCTCCGAGCGGTGCGCACTGGACCCCGGATCGGGGTGTTCCGTCTGCCCAGTTCCTGCCCCGATCTTCCTTCCCGGACGGCGGCCCTCTGATCGTCGGTGCGGCGGTTCGGCATCGGCCTGGATCGCGACGGCACCGATTCGACGTCGTAGATTTCCGGCATGGACGCATTTCTGATCGCGCTGGTGATGGTCTTCCTGGCGGAGATGGGCGACAAGACCCAACTGGTGGCCCTGACCTTGGCGGGAAGGTACAGACTACCCACCGTGCTGCTGGGAATCCTGCTCGCCACCGGCCTGACCTTGGCACTGTCCGTCCTGCTGGGAAGGTTCCTCGGGGGTCTGGTGGCCGGGCCGTGGCTGCAGTTCCTGGCCGGCGTGTCCTTCCTCCTGTTCGGCATCTGGACCCTGCGCGGCAGCGACGACGACGAGAACGGGATCCGGGAGGCCTCGAACCCTTTCCTGGTGGTGTTCTGGACCTTCCTGCTGGGTGAACTCGGCGACAAGACCATGCTGACCACCACCTCCCTGGCCGCGCAATACAGGTTCTCGGCCTTCCCGGTCTGGACCGGTTCCACGCTGGGGATGGTCGCCGCCGATCTGCTCGCCATCGGGGTGGGGTGGATCGTGGGCACCAAGCTGCCCGAACGCGCCATCCGCCGAGCCGTGGCGGTGGTCTTCCTGGCTCTTGGGGCCTGGGACACCTGGACCAGCGGGAGGGATTTTCCGCTTGCCGCCTGGGGAGGTGCCGCCGCATTCCTGCTGGGCGCGACCCTGATCCTGTTCCGCTCCCGCTTCCGCCGCCGCCCGATCGAGGACTGAGCCCGCCGGGAAGGCGGTCCGGAGCGGGGCTTCGGAGCCCGATTTTCCCCCGGTCGCGCGTTCGCACGTTGCCCAAATCCGCCGCGGGGCCTAGGTTTGGGGGAATGGAAGTCTCCACGGCACCGTCTTCCATCCACTTGGGATCCAAGATCGACCGCGCGGCGAAGTCGGCGAGGATCCTGGTCGCGACGGATTTCGGCGGAACTCTCTGCCGACGTTCCGACGGTTCCCGTCAGGACGACTGCATCCACGAGGCACGGTCGGCCCTGGCCCGGCTCGCGGCCGTCGAAGGAGTCCGCATCGCCGTCGTGTCCGGACGCGGAGGCGCGGAATTGCGCGGCGCGTGCAAGGGACTCCCCCCGTGCTGGAAGATCTCCGACCATGGACGGGCCTGCCAGGATCCGCAGGGACGGATGCTGTGCGACTGGCCTTCAAACGCCGGGACCGGACCGCTCGAACGGGCATGGCTCCGGGGCGAAACCCTCTTCCAGGGGACCTCGGCCTGCATGGAACGCAAGCGTTTCTCCGTGCTCCTGCGTCTTCCTTCCGCACAGACCCCCGATCTGCAGGAACCGGTCGCGAAATGGTCCTCGCTGTGCCGCAGCTTCGGCCTCGAGTTGGTGAGCGGGCGCGGATTCCTGGAGGCCCTGGTGCCCGGCTTCGACAAGAAGCGCGCTCTGGTGCGGCTCTCCGCCCATCTGAACTGCGACTTCCGGATCTTCGGCGGCGACGACGGCCACGATCTTCCGTTGCTCGCCGAACTTTGCGGAAGATCCGACGGCCTCGCCGTCTTCGTCCGTTCTCCCGACCGGCCCTCTCCCGGAATCCGGGTCGACGACATGGTGGACGGCCCCGAGGGTTGGGCCTCCTGGCTGGACGACCTGGCCGATCTGCTGGAATCGCGCTCCGCCTGAGCCGGGGCCGGGATAGTATCTTCCCCACCCCTCCGATGGCTGGAACGACCGAACCATGATCCGCGCCGACGTTTGCGCACCCTGCACGGACGGCTACGAGCCCGTCTCCAGGCCCGGCGCGTCGGCGTGGACGCCGGCGGGGCTGCCGGCCCTCCCTTCCGACGCGCCCCATGCCCGCGAATTCACCTACCAGGGTCTGCGGGTCTGGCCCAACGTCTACCTCGCGCCCATGGAGGGCGTCACCGACCCCTCGTTCCGCCGGCTCTGCAAGCGCCTGGCGGGCGGACGGATGGGCATGCTCGTGTCGGAATTCGTCAGCATCGAAGGTCTCACGCGATTCAACCCCCGCACGGAGGAGAAGACGCGGTTCTTCCCCGAGGAGCTGCCGTTCACCGTCCAGATCTTCGGCTCGGAACCCGGACACATGGCCTGGGCGGCCCGGCGCGTGGAGGAATCCGGCGCCAGCGCCGTGGAGATCAACTGCGGATGTCCGGTGCCCAAGGTGGTCAGGAAGGGCGGAGGTTCGGGACTGCTCAAGGACCTCCCTCTCCTGGAGAAGCTGTGCGCATCGGTGCGGTCCGCGGTTTCCATCCCCTGCTCCATCAAGGTGCGGGTGGGTTGGACCGACGACCACATCTCGCTGTTCGAGACGCTGCGCATCGCCGAGGACACGGGCATGGGCCTCCTGGTGGTGCACGGGCGCACCCGGGCGCAGGGCTACAAGGGGTGGGCCAACTGGGACCTCATCGGCGAGGCGAAGAGCCGGGCCCGGATCCCGGTGGTGGGAAACGGCGACATCTCCACGTGGCAGGGCGCGGTGGACAGATTGCGGCGGTACGGGGTGGACGGGGTGATCGCCGGGCGCGGCGCCATGCACAATCCGTGGCTCTTCGCGCAGATCGCCGACCTCTACGAGGGGAAGGTCCCCCGCGTGCCTTCCGCCCCGGAGCACATGGACGTCTTCCGGCTCTACCTGGAGCTGCTCCGGGAGGAGATGGACCACGAAGGCCGCGTCCTGGGCAAGCTCAAGCAGTTCGCGGCAAGATGCATGAAGAGCCTGCGCGGCGTGTCCCCGGCCCGGATGGAGATGCTGAGGTCGGAAGAGCGTCGTGTAGGGAAAGA
>CAYXXL010000126.1:0-8183 GCA_964469025.1 uncultured Fibrobacteria bacterium | reverse complement strand
ACAAGCAGGTTCAAAAGCGATGAACCGACGGTGAAGACGCGAGCCAGGCCCCAGTTGGTAAACCCCGACAGTGTTTCCTGGATCTTGGGGGTGAAGGATTCCGGTTTGAGTCCCAATTGCACAGCGATCGGGCTCTGTTCCAGGTGCAGTTGTTGTGTTTGGATCCAAATCCACGCAGCGGATGGCTTGAAATTGACCAACATTTCACGTGCTTGGATGGTAGCTAGGACCAGAATGCTGGCAACTGGCACCGCGACAAGCAGGATCAAGCCAAGGATGAGAATCCCAGAGGTCAAATTCGCCCGTCCACCAGTCCATTTCAACAGTTTGTTCCGCAGCGGCCAGGTCAAACCGGCCAAAATGCAGGCGATTAGAAAGGGAACAAGGATGCTCTTCAAGATCCACAGGAGGATGATAACAGAAATGGCGAACAAAATCGTCGATGTTCGTGGGCCCTCTTCGAGGAACTCCCAAAATCCACTGGAGATTCTCTGGTTTTTGGGGATCTCTGTTGGTTGATCGCTCATTTTGTACTCCAGATTTGACGCTTTTGGGACATATTCCGTCGGTTCTCTTGACTTTTCGGCATTTTTTGGTGATTTTCACCACAAGGGCGTTCGGCGAAAGGCGGTGCTTGGCGGAAACCTTTGCCGACAACGGACATGTTTTGGAGGAACGTAGACAATGGACAAGAAGATCCCCACTGGGGCGGACGTGATCATCCAGAGCCTCATCCGCGAAGGCGTGGAATACGTCTTCGGATACCCGGGTGGTGCCGCCATCCCGCTGTTCGATGCGCTGGTGGACCATCCCCAGATCAAACTGGTCCTGGTACGGCATGAACAAGGGGCCACCCACATGGCGGACGGCTACGCTCGCGCCACCGGCAAGCCCGGGGTGGTGCTGGTGACCTCCGGTCCCGGGGCCACGAACACCGTGACCGGCATCCTCACCGCCCAGATGGATTCGTCGCCCATCCTTGTCCTTTGCGGCCAGACCATCTCGCCCATGCTGGGCAAGGACGCCTTCCAGGAAGCGGACGTGACCGGCATCACCTACCCCGTGGTCAAGCACTCCTACCTGGTGAAGCAGGTGAACGATCTCCCCCGGATCATGAAGGAAGCGTTCCACATCGCGACCACGGGCCGTCCCGGTCCGGTGCTCCTGGATCTTCCCAAGGACGTGACGTCCGCTCCATGCACGGCTCCATTCGTGGATTCCATCGACCTTCCCGGCTACGAGATCCCCGGGGTGCCGGACCAGGCGATGCTCGTCAAGGCCGCCGAATACCTCTCGCGCTCGCGCAAGCCTGTCCTGTACATTGGGCAGGGCGCCGTGATCTCCGGGGCGGGGAAGGCCATCACCCAGCTCGCCGACAAGCTCCAGGCGCCGGTGGTGAACACGCTCCTGGGCAAAGGGGCGATGAGCGAGGACCACCCTCTCCATCTGGGCATGCTCGGGATGCACGGCACCGCCTACGCGAACAAGGCGGTGATGAACTGCGACCTGATCTTCTCGATCGGGGCCCGCTGGGACGACCGCATCGTGGGGAAGCTCTCCGAATTCTGTCCGGGAGCGCCCAAGCTCCACCTGGACATCGATCCCGCCGAGTTCGGGAAGATCGTCCAACCCGACGTCTCCATGGTGGGCGACGCGCGTCGCGGCGTGGAGGCGCTGCTTCCGCTGGTGCGCAAGCTGGACACCGCGGACTGGGTGAAGCAGTGCGCCGCCTGGCGCAAGCAGTACCCCTTGAAGTACGGGAAGCAGGGTGGTCTGAAGGCGCAGCACGTGCTGGACGAGATGGACCGGCTGACCCGTGGGAAGGCCGTGGTGACCACCGACGTCGGCCAGCACCAGATGTGGGCGGCGCAGTTCTGCCGCAGCACCTTCAACCGGTCCTGGATCAGCTCGGGCGGGGCCGGCACCATGGGCTTCGGGTTCCCGGCGGCCATCGGAGCGCAGTTGGGCGTGCCCGACAGGCCCGTGTGGGCCATCGTGGGCGACGGCGGCTTCCAGATGACGCTCTGCGAACTGGCGACGGCGGCCCTCCAGAAGGTGCCCGTGAAGATCCTCATCATCAACAACAACTACTTGGGCATGGTCCGCCAATGGCAGGAGCTGTTCTTCGAGAACCGCTACTCCGGGGTGGACATGGCGGGGAATCCGGATTTTGTCAAACTCGCGGAGGCCTACGGGGTGAAGGGATTCCGCATCCGCCGGCCCGGCGACGTGCGGCGCATCCTGAAGCAGGCGTCGGAATACAACGACGGGCCCTGCGTGATCGAGGCCGAGGTGGTGAAGGAGGACAACGTCTATCCCATGATCCCCGCCGGGGCGCCGTACAGGGACATGCTGATCGAACGGCCTCGGACGAAGATGGCCAAACCCACGGGGAGCACCTGAGATGACCACGCCGACCCATACCATTTCCGTGCTGGTGCTCAACAAGCCCGGCGTGCTGGTGCGCGTGGCTCTGGTGTTCGCGCGCCGCGGCTACAACATCGACAGCCTGGTGGTGAGCCCGGTGCTGGACACGGAATTCAGCCGCATGACCATCACCTGCTCCGGGGACCTGGCCACGCTGGACCAGATCATCAAGCAGCTTGTGAAGCTGATCGACGTCGTGCGCGCCGTGGACCACACGGGCGAGGCCGTGATCGAGAAGGAAATGGCCCTGATCAAGGTCCGGTGCCCACCGGAGAACCGCACGCCCATCCTCCAGGTGGCCGAGCACTTCAAGGGGACCACCGTGGACTTCGGCCACGAGTCCCTGATCCTCCAGATTTCCGGCGGGTCCGAGAAGATCGACCACGTGCTGGGACTGCTCCGGCCGTTCGGGATCGTGGACCTGGTGCGGTCGGGCAAGATCCTGATGGCCCGGGGTGCCGAGAGGACTTGAGCAGGTGGCGAGGGTGTCGGCGTCCTCGCGGCGTCCATCCCCCTACCGGCGACGAGGGGCGGGTTAGTAGCTTGGAAATGGTCCACGCCAACGAGGAGAACGACCGCATGAACGCACATCCCTGGAAACTCGACGACGACGACGACGACGAATCCGACTGCCCCGATGGCGACGCCAAGGAGGAGGGGAAGAAGGAGGAGAGCCTGGAGAAGAAGCTCCAGGAGAGCTTCCTCAAGAACCGCCGCGTCTTCCTCTGGGGCCAGGTCGACGACAAGTCGGCCAAGGAAGTGGTGGCCCGACTGCTGTACCTGGACACGCAAAGCCACGACGACATCGTGCTTCTGGTCAACAGCCCCGGCGGCGTGATCACCGCCGGCACCGCGATCCTGGACGCCATGGACGCCGTGAAGTCTGACGTGGTCACGGTGGTGATCGGACAGGCCGCCTCCATGGGTGCGGTGATCGCCGCCTACGGCAAGATGGGCAAGCGCTACGCCTGGAAGCGTTCCCGCATCATGATCCACCAGCCCCTCATCTCGGGGACCATGTACGGGCCCGCCTCCGACATCCAGATCCAAGCCGAGGAGATGCTCCGCATCCGCAAGGAGCTGAACCAGCTTCTGGCCGACGCCTCCGGCAAGACCCTGGAGCAGTTGGACGCGGACACCGACCGCGACAACATCATGACGTCCGGCGAGGCCTTGGAATACGGGCTCGTGGACGCGGTCCAGAACTACTCCTGACAGATTCCGCCGTCTCGTTCCGCCGCCTCCGGGCCCCAGGGATCTCCGCCTGGGAGGCGTTCCTGCGCCTGTCCGGGGAGTCGTCGGAGTCGGTGTTCTTCGACCTCTGGGACGGGCGCTGGTCCATCGTCGCCGTGGATCCGGTGGAATCGCGTTCCTGGCGGTTCCCGCCCGGCGCCGGGTCCCGGCCCGGGTTCCGCAAGCATCCCTTCCTCTCCGAGCTCGGGCTCGGCGGAAGTCCCCGCTCGAGCCTTTCCGGTTGGCCCGCGGAACTCGGCGAACCGCCTCCCTTTCGCGGCGGGTGGGCAGGCACCCTGGGCTACGGGACCCGGCTTGCCCTGGAGCACCTCGTGGATCGCCTGGGGGCATCGTGGAAAGGCCCGCACGCCCGGCTCGCGCGCTACCCCGCCGTGGCGGCCCACCACCTCCGGACGGGCACGCTCTGGGTGTTGGGTGATCTCGAACGGGCGCGGGATTGGGATCGGAGGCTCACCACCTCCGTCACGGTCCCTTCCGTCCGCATCAGGTCCGTTCCGGAAACGGGCCTTTCCGACGCCGCCTACGCAAGAATGGTGGAGGAGGTCCGATCCGCCATCGGAGCGGGCGAGGTCTTCCAGTGCAACGTGGCGCGGCGCTGGGAGAGCCCCTTCGAGGGCGATCCCCTGGCGTTCTACGAGCGGGTGCGCGCGATCAATCCGAGCCCATGGGGGGGGGTGCATCTTTGCGAGGACTGGACCTTGCTCTCCAACAGCCCCCAGCTTCTCCTCCGTGTCCGCGACCGTTCCGTGGAAACCAGGCCCATCGCGGGCACGCACCCGCGGGGCAGCGACGCACAGGACCACGCACTGCGTTCGCGCCTGGAGTCCTCCCCCAAGGAACGCGCCGAACACCTCATGCTGGTGGACCTCGCCCGCAACGATCTGGGGCGGGTTTCCCGACCCGGGTCGGTGCAGGTTCCGCGATTCATGGGCTTAGAAGGCTATTCCCATGTCTGGCACATCGTCAGCACCGTCCAAGGGCGTCTCGCCGAAGCACGGACCGCCGCGGACGCACTGGCTTCCATTTTTCCTTGCGGGACCATCACCGGCGCCCCCCGGATCCGGTGCATGGAGCTGATCGACGCGCTGGAGCCGGTACCGCGCGGACTCTACACCGGAAGCCTGGGATGGATCGGAGAGGACGGGGACGCCGAGTGGAACGTCCTGATCCGTTCCGCCACGGCGCAGGATGGCTTGCTCCGGTTCCACGCCGGTGCGGGGATCGTGTGGGATTCCGACCCCCTGAATGAGGCGGCGGAGACGCGCCACAAGGCCGCGGCCTGGTTGGCCGCCGCGGGCGGCCCCTGATGGCGCTGCTTCCAGGCGACGACGGACCCTATGTCTTCGAGAGCCCGGTTCCTCCGGAGTCGGCGGGAAGGGCGCTCCTGGAATACCTGAGCGGGCGGTTCACCTACCGCGATGCCGACGCTTGGCGTGAACGGATCCTTTCGGGCGATGTCGTCCTGGAGGGTCTCGAGAATCGCGATCCCCAAAGGGTCCTGGTGGCGGGGGAGAGCTTGGCCTGCGTGCACCGCGACTACGTGGAACCCCCCATCCCCACGGATTGGAGGATCGCGGCGATGGGGGAAGATTGGATGGCGGTTGGCAAACCCTCGGGCATGCCCGTCCATTCCACGCCGCGGATCTATCGGCAGACCCTGGTCTGGCAGGTGCGCAAGCTGTGGGGAGAAGGCTGGACGCCCGCCCATCGACTGGACCGCGACACCTCCGGATTGGTGGTGTTCAGCCGCGGAAGCCGACTTCCCCGCTGGCTGGGACGGGCCTTTTCCAGGAACGCCGCGAAGAAGGAATACCTGGCGCTGGTGATGGGAACCTTGACGGAATCCGTCGAGATCGACCAGCCCATCTCGCTGGCGGGCGACCCCAGGATCCCGGTGCGGAGGTGGGCCGGTCGAGGCGGGAAGGAGGCTTCCACGCTCCTGGTTCCTCTCGGAGCGGACCGCGACGGACGCGGGACCTGGATCGTGGCCCGCCCCCGTGAGGGGCGCACCCACCAGATCCGCGTGCACTGCGAAGCCGCGGGTTTCCCGATCGCGGGAGATCTCCTCTACGACGGCCGGGGCGGCGAAGGGTACCTCAGGCGTGCCGAAGCCACCGTTCCGCTCTCCTTCTCGACGGCGGAGCGTCTCCACTTGCACGCCTGGAAGCTGCGCTTCGCCGATGTTCCGCCGGGGACCCTGGCTCAGGAAATGCGCTGCCCTCCGCCCTCGGATTGGAGGATTCCGGGTCTGGACCTTTAGGGCCCGCGTTCGACGTTTCGGATTCGCTGGCGAAGGACGTTGCGCACGGCCCCATTCACCGGTACCATTCCGCGGTGCCTCACCTCGTCAGGAGCCTTGCCGTGAAACCATCCCTCCTCGTCGCTTGCTGTGCGTCCGCGGCCAGCGCCCAGTCGGTCACGGTCCAGGTCTTGGCTGATTCCGGCCGCATCCCCATCTCGCCATGGATCTACGGACGGAACAACAGCATGTCCGACGTCCCATCCCAGCCTGTCCCGGACTCGGCGACAACCCTGTACAACGAGGCGGGCCTGCGGATGCTGCGCGAGACCGGCGGGAACAACCTCACCAAGTACAACTGGCGGAAGAAATTGACCAGCCATCCGGACTGGTACAACAACGTCTACGCCCACGACTGGGACTATTCGGCGGCATCCATCCAGGCCAAGCTGCCGAACGCCCAAAGCATCTTCGGATTCGGCCTGCTGGGATGGGTGGTTTCCAACACCAACAACAACTTCAACGACGGGGCCTACAACAACAGCGCCTGGTGGAATGGGGTCGAACAAAACCTCGCGGGAGGCGGGGTTCCGAACGCGGCTGGTGGATCGGTGGCGAAGGTGCAGGGAGATGCGACCAAGTACACCACGCCTTGGCCAGCGGATTCGGTTGCGGGGATCCTGGATTCCTGGTTCGGACCCGGCGGAGATGGCCTCGATTCCACCCGCCTGCGCTACTGGAGCATGGACAACGAACCCGATTGCTGGAACGGCACCCACGACGATGTCGATTCCCTGCTGACCGGGCACACCTTGACCCCCGAGGAATACGTCCAGAGGTGGAAGGCCACCGCCTTCGCCGTGCGCGCCAAATTCCCCGGCATCAAGCTGGTGGGGCCGGCCTCCGCCAGCGAGTGGCAGTGGTACAACTGGCCGACGGGTTCCATTTCGTACAAGGGCGCATCCTACTGCTTCCCCGAGTACCTGATCAAACGTCTGGCGGAGATCCAGGACTCGACCGGAGTGCGGATGATCGACGTCTACGACGTGCATCTGTACTTCCAGGCCGGCAACAAGACGGACGCATTGCAGACGCAACGGATCCTCTTCGATACCAACTACATGGACCCCAACGCCAATGGCGTCCACACCGTGAACGGCGGGTGGGACACATCCATCAAACGGCAGTACTTCTTCGCGCGCGTCCGCGGCTGGCTGGACAAATACTTCGGAGTGGGCAACGGGGTCGGGGTAGGCTCGACTGAATCTGGCGTCGACAGCTCCGTGAGCAACCACGCCTCGGAGTCCGCCGTCTGGCACGCGTCCATTCTGGGCACCTTCGCAGACAACCGAGGGGAGATCTACACGGCTTGGTCCTGGAATCCGGGCATGTGGGAGGCCTTGCACCTGTTCAGCCGGTATGCCCACAATACGCGGGTGAAATCTGTATCCACGCTGGATTCCCTGGTGTCTGGGTACTCGTCCATCTCCGCCGCCGGGGATTCGCTCCTGGTGGTCCTGGTGAACCGCGACGCCTCCAACGCGCACGCCACCACGGTGAACCTCTCGGGATTCTCGCCCACCGGAAACGCTGTCACGTTGCAGCTGGCGAACCTGAACGGCGAGACGTTCCACTCAAACACCAACACCGCGCTCAAGACCGGCTCCGCGACGGTTTCCGGCACAAGCCTGTCGCTCACCTTGCCGAAGATGTCCATCACCGCCGTCCAGCTTCTCGGAACTGGAAATGCCGTGAGCTCCGTGCGTTCCAGGACCCCGACCAATGCGAAGGTGACCCTGTTGCCAGGCATTCTCCGAGTGGAGGCGGATGCCCAGGGAACGGTGCTTGTCCTGGACTTCCATGGGCGCGTCTTGGCCAGGTCCAGCTTGCACCAGGGCATGGCTGACATCGCGGTGGGTGGCTTGGCGCGGGGGCTCTACACGGTCCAATGGCCGGGCGGACTGAAACGGGTGGCGCTTCTGGGGAATTGAAGGACCGGCCTCTGGGGGCGATCAGGGTTCCCCCCTCCCTCCCTACATCCCCCCCCAGAGCCCGATGTCGCTGCGGGCACCGTCGGGAAACCGGTGCAGGCTCCACTCCCCGGCAGCCAACAGTGGACTGAAGGCCGACAATGCCCAGGGCCCGGATCCCCGAGGCAGGTCCGGCATGCGTGCGTGCTTCCACCAGGGTGCCGCCTCCACCTCGCGGCGCCTCTTTTCAGCGGCGGCACGGTCCAACGCCGATCCCCGCAGGACGGGGTCGC
>CAYXXL010000125.1:0-8206 GCA_964469025.1 uncultured Fibrobacteria bacterium | reverse complement strand
TTGTCGGCTGTGAGGCTGACATCCAGGAGGCGCATCGCGGGGTTCCGCTCGGATTCCGCCTCGAGCGTGGATCGGTCGTTCACGAAGGCGTCCACCTCGCCCGTCCCCAGGAGCGTCAGGCCGTCCGTGGTGGTGCGGACCAGTTCCAGCTTGGCCTTGGGGATGAAGTTCTCGATCAGCTTGTCGGCGTTGGATTCCGGCGTTGCAGCCACCGGCCTCCCGTTGAGGTCGCTGAGCGTGTACACGGACTGGTTGGATTTCAGGACCATGATCCCCAGCCCGGTGCGGAAATAGGGGACGGTCGTCAGAAATCGGTCGCGGAGGTCCTCGGTGGACTTCACCGAACCGATCACGATGTCCACCCGGTCCGCGAGGAGCTTTTCCTCCCCTTCCCGTTGGGATCCGAGCTTGACCACCCGGAAACGCACGCCCATCCCCTCGGACAGGGCGGCGACCAGATCGTATTCCAATCCCTTGCGGTCGGCGGTCTCGTTGTATCCGAAGGGCGGGTTGTCGGTCCCGATCCCCACCGTGAGCGCGTCCTTGCGGACCTTGTCCAGGGGGCGGGCGCCGACGGAGATCGAGCAGATCGCGACGGCCAGGCAGGCCGACGGGATGCTTCGGAACTTCACTTGACCTCCGTCACCAGACGGAATCCGATGTACTTGGCTCCCACCGGGGAGGCGACATCGACCCAGCGGCCCTTGTCCAGGCAGCGCTCCCGGGGCAGGCTGAAGAACCCGCCCGCGATGTACGCCACCGACCCCGAACTGCGGTCGTTCTCCACCCACTCGGCCACATCGCCGACCATGTTGTAGAGCCCGATGCCCTGGACACGGCTGGAAGCGGGTTCCGGAGCATCGAGCCCGCAAGCCACTTGGGATCCGGACAGGTTGAGGTTCTCCACTTCCCGGCGCCATTCGCCCACCGTGGGCAGGCGTTTGCCCAACCATGTGGCATAGGTCCTGGCGTCCGCGATGGAGACGTTCACCACGGGATAGTCCGCATACTGGGGATCCGCGAAGTAGTTCGGAAGCGCGGCGAATTCGGGGTCGGCGGGGTATTCGTGGCCGGTCTTGTCGCAAAAGGCCTTGTATTCGCCGTTGGTGACATCGCGGCTGGAGAAGAGCACGTGGGAAGGCGCGCTCTGGGGCACGCCCACGGGCTGCAAGGGATAGGCCGAGACGGGAGCGGCCTTGCCGGATGCGGGGGGGGCGGGTTTGGAACCAAGACCGAATCCCCAGGCGAGGGAGGCTTGCAGACCCCAACGCGTCTCCTGGTTGGAAGCGTACAGGCCCAGCGGAACGCCGATCTCCAAGGCCAGATTCCGTGAGGCGTACCAGACGAGCCCCGGCGTGGCGGTGACCAGGATGGACGCCGAGTCCACCGTTGCGGAGCCCTTTGTGGTGGGGAACCGATAGTCCAGCGACGCCTGGACATAGGGAAGCAGCTGGTCGAAAAAGAGCACCCCGGCGCGAACGCGCCCGAAGGCGGCATCGCCCGGAACGACATTTCCCGAATCCATGGAGTTGAAACGCAGCGAATAGCCGATGTTCCCCGCCAGGTCGAACATCTGGTAGCGTTGGCTGGTGATCAGGGTGAGCGTCAGCGCATCGGAGCGCTCGCCCAAGTTCGCCGTCTTTGCGCTGCCAAGGGTGTAGGACACGTCCACGGCGGAATTGAGCGGAGCGTAGGTCCACTTGGCTCCCATGTCCACGTCGCCCAGGGCCAAGCTCGAGGAAACACCCGGGTCGGACCTTTCCGCCAAGGGGATGGTGACGTGGGATTCCAAGCCGTAGGGGAAACCGAATCGGAGTTCGAGGGGAAGATCCAGGCTGGATGGCTGCTTGCCCGCAGGATAGGGTGAGCTTCCCGTGTCCGGTTTGAGGTACTGCGCGTATCCGATCCCGTATTCCACGTCCATCTTCCAAGGGGCGATGGAAAGGAGTTCCATTCCGGTGGCCTTGGTGCGGTATTCGAAGGAGTGTTCCACCACCGAGGTCCGACCGGGATCGATGTTCACCGTGTAGACGGCGGGCATGTAGGCCGGATCCGCCGGGCGCAACAGGACGGAGTGGGTGCCCGGGACCATGTTCTCGTTCGTGTACGGTGTGCGTTGGGGTTCCGGATCCTTGGCGCCGTCCAGCACCACCACGGCGCTGTCCGGATCCGTGTGGATGGCCAAGGTGCCCCGGTCCTGGGCGCGGGCTCCCACCGCGACCAGCGCGACAGCCAATCCAACCGCGAAACAGGTACGTTTTTCAAGACGATCGCGCATCAGGGGATCCTCGATGACCAGGGTTTCAACTGTGCACAAAATAGACTATTGTCGCTGTTTCTAACTTCGACACTTTCCCAAACGAGGTTCGTCCGATCATGACCGGCAAAGTCGCGTGGAAGGAAGGTCTTGCCCTGCTGCCCCAGCACTTCCAGCGTGCCGACGAATCGGCGCGCGAGGACGTGCACCAGCATTTCGGGCAGCCGCCGGCGCGGGGCTTCGGCTTCTCGCGCATCGTGCTGGACCAAGCCACCCTGGCGTCGGGCACCGTTTCGGTCCGGGAAGCCGCCGGCGTCTTCCCGGGGGGAATCCGCTTCGACACCGCTTCCACGCCCGGATCCGCCCTCTCCCGCCTCCTGCCCCAGGGAACGGACGTTCCCCTGGTCCGCGTGTTCCTGGCCATGCCGACTCCCTCGGACTCCGGAGCGAACCTGGGGCCCGATGCGGCGTTCGTCGAATTCCCCCGCAACCTGCCGGATTCTGCCACGGGCAGATCCCGTCGCGAAGTGGGACTCGTGGCGCCCAACCTCTCCCTGCGCCTTTCCACGGAAGCGAACGACGGATTCCTGCTCCTCCCGGTGGCGGAGATCGTGCGGGGGCGACAGGGCCAGCCGACCCTGGCCGACGATTTCCTGCCCGTGCTCCTGGACATCAACGCCTGGGCGCCGCTCGCCGACCAGGTGGCCAGGCTCGCCGATTCCGTCCGCGAGCGCAGCCGGGAACTGGAGAGACAGAACCCGTCCGTGGATGTCCAGGGGCTGCGCCAGTGGCTGGAGTGCCTGCACCTGCGCACCCACCTGCCCGCCCTGGAGCGCGCCACGGGAAGCCTCCAGATCCATCCCGCCGAACTCCACGCGGATCTTTTGCGCCTCATGGGCGGTCTGGTCTTCACCAGGGGTGCCGAGCCCCTGCCGTCCGGCTACGACCACGCCGACCCGTCGCGATCCATCCTGGGTCCGCTCCGTTGGCTCGTGCGGGTCCTCTCCAGCGAGATCCGCACGGACAACCTGGTAAAGGCGATGAACCGCGAAGCCCCCGTCCTGTTCAGCCTGCAACTGCCCCCCCCGACCTGGCAGGCGGGGAGGAAGTTCTTCCTCGCGATCCGTTCCGGGCTGGCGGTCGAGCAACTGGTCAAGCTCTTCGGGCAGCATGCCAAGACCGCTCCGCGTTCCAAGCTCCAGGCCATCATCGTCAGCGCCCTGCCGGGAGTGGAGGCGCGCATGGTTCCCGTGCCGGCCTTCTTCCGAGCCACCGGCCAGGTCTGCTTCGAGCTCGGCACCGGCGGGCCGCTGTGGCAGGGGTTGCTGGAGGAGGGCTTCCTGGGCGTCTACACCCCTCCCAACCTGGACATTTCGTCCATCGAACTGCTGATCGAGGGGGGCTGAGCCGGTGGTGCCGCTTTCCATCCTGGCCCGCCCCGTGTTCCGCCGAGGGCTTTCCCTGGCCGGAAACTGCCCACCGCTGGCCGATGATCTGCGCCGGGAACTGTCCAAGTCCCTCTCCGACTTCGACGAACGTGCCCGCCGCGACGGCCATTCCTCCGCCAGCGTCGAGGAAGCCCGCTACGCGCTCTGCGCCTGGTTGGACGAGATGGTCTTCTCCTCCACCGCCTTTTCCATCGACTGGCTGGGCCACTCCCTGGCCGTCGCCCAATTCCACGACCAGTCCGCCGGAACCAACTTCTTCCTGCGCATGGAGCGGCTCCACCAGCGGGCGGACCTTGTCGGAGCCCTGGAGACCTACGCGCGCTGCATCCTGCTCGGGTTCCGCGGCCAGTACCGTGTGGAGGACCCGTCGCAGCTGAAAGGCCTGGTGGCCAACGCCTTCGGAAAGAGCCAGGACGCCGCGTGGAGGCAACCGCCCTGGTTCCCCTCGCTGCGACAGGCTCCCGGAAAGCGTCCCAAGGAGCGGACCGGCAGGTTCCTGGTCTGGATCGGGTTGGGCCTCCTTGCCCTCTCGGTGGGCGCCTATTTCCTTCTGGTTTGGCTTTCCCAGAACCTCTGAGGACGGAATGCGCACTCTCAAATCCTTCTGGTTCTGGCTGCTGGTCGTCTGGATCGTGGCGGGAGGCTTGGCGGCGTGGATCCTGGTCCTCAAGCTACCCGCGTGGAACTGGATCTGCACGGCGGGAATCGCGGCGTGGCTTGTCCTGGGCATCGGCCTCGCCCTGTACCTCCGCCAGAAGGCGCTGATCAAGGTCCTGTCCAAGGGCGCGATGGCGCAATCCTCGGACGACTTCGAGGAGTCCTGGAAGACGGGATTCGCCTCCGACGTGCGCAAGCTCCTGGAGGCGCTGGGAACGGAGCTTCCGGGACGCTCCGGCTCGGCCTTGCGCGAACGCCGACTGGTCTGGACCGTTTCCGCGGACTTCGAAGCCTCCCGCCGGTTTCTGACTTCCAGCGGCGCGGTGGACGCCACCGAATCCAGACGGCACGAACTCTCCGGCGAGTTCCAGGCCCTGGCCAATTGGCTGACCCGCAAGGACGAGATCTTCGTGCTGCTGCGCGAGCTCCCCGATCCCCGCGTGCCCGCGACCCTGTCCCGCGCCGGGTTCCTCCTGGAACTTCTGTCCCAACGCGGGAAGGCGCGACCGGTGGACGCCGCCCTGGTCCTGTCGCCGCTGCAGAAGGAAATCCTGCCCCCGGCCATCCACGCCGCCGTCGGGTACCTGGCCGAAGCGTCCGGGGTCGAGTTCCCCATCCACCTCGGGCTCCACGGGGCCGAGACCCTTCCCGGCGGAGACGAGTTCTTCCGCGTCTGTCCGGATCCGCCAGGGACCACCCTGCCGTGGACCCGACAGGAAGACCTGCCCCTGGCGTTCGACCAGGCCTGGGCTCGCTTGGAAGCGGACATCGACGCCAAGGAGAGCGGGCATCTGGCCTCGGCCTGGGACAAATCCTTCCCACCGGAGGCGGTCTTCCAGTTCCTGGATTCCATCCGCAAGGTCAAGGAGGGCGCCAAGTCCGCCACCCTGTCCTGCGCCAGCCAATTCGTGTGCAAGCCCCACCCATTCCTGCGCGGGATCTATCTCCTGCCTTCCCAACTGGTCCAGCAGAAGGCCCGGGCCGCGGCCCTGTCCGCCTCCACCCCCGATGCGATGTTCTTCGGATCGGCCGCCTTCCAGGATGTCGCAAGCCCTCCGGCAGGGTCCGTACCCGTCGCCGCGGAAACCTCGGTGGCGGCCCTGGAGGCGTTCCTGGAACACCTCCACTCCGAGCCCGCCTTGGCCCGGCTCGGTGCGGGTCGCCAGGTCAAGGCTTCGGTGGTGTCGCTCGCGGTCTTCGTGATCTCCATCCTGCTGTCCGTGCTCCTGGTCTGGTCGGCCCTGCACGGCTGGGTGACCGGCGCCAGCCTGGAGAAGGGCTGGCAGGTCCGCCTGGCCCAGGACAAGTCGGTGACCTGGGCAGATGCCTCCTCCATGCGCGCCGGATTGCCCGCGTTCGACGACATCGACCGGCTGGTGACGGACATCGACGACGGTCGTCCCTGGCTTCTCGCCCCTGGATTCTACCGCCGCGGCAACAATCTTCCCGCCGCGGAACGGCAATTCGACACCATGACGCACCAGCTGGTGCGCGGGGCCTTCTCGGACCAGGAAACCAGGCTGCGCGCCCTGACCCGATCGCGGGACACGGCCCAGGACAACGAGAACCTCTACGACGCGCTGAAGGCCTACCTGCTGTCCACGCGGCAAGGCTGGGTGGAAGGGGAACCGAAGGTCGGGAAGAAGGGGCTCGCGGATGCCTTCGTTCGGGCGTGGAGCGAATACCTGGGCTATTCCGGCGCGCTCCCTCCCTTCGAGCGCTCGGTGCTTCCCCGGGTGGCCGAGCACATCGCCCAGCGCGTGGCGGACGGCGATTCCTCGTGGCTCGGTGCCCAGGATGCGAACCTGGTCGCCACCGCCCGGATGCAACTTCGCAACGCGAAGAACCAGACCGGCACCTTCGCCCACCTTCTGGCCGCCGCGGACACCTTGCCCAAGCTCGATTGGGATTCGCTGGGTCTCCCCCAGACCGACCTCACCTGCCGCCCCCTGGAAATTCCCGCAGCGTTTACCCGGCGCGGTTGGCTGGAAGCCGTGCGTCCCACCCTCAAGTCCATGTCCGAAGGCGGCTCGGATTGGGTGATGGGAGCCCAGGAACAGGAAACATCCGCCGCCAGCGGCGACGTCATCGCCGAATTGAAGCGCCGCTACGTGGAAGGGTTCGCCACCGCCTGGCGTGCGGTCCTGGACACGTCCACCTGCGCTTTGCCAGCGGACAACCAGAGGATCGGATCCACTCTCGCCACCTTGGCCAGCCCCTACAATCCGCAAAATCCCCGTGGACTCCAGGCCTTCTTCCAGCGGATCCTCGCCGAGACCGATCTGACCCCTCCCAAGGACACCTCCAAATCCCTCCTGCCCGCGAATGTCCAGAAGGCCGCGGCGAACGCGGAAAAGACCGTGGCGGAGGCCGACAAGCTCCTGGGCGGGGACGACCCCGTGGACGTGCAGGTGGCGCGCCAGCTCGGCTCGTTGCGGGGATTGTCCTCGGACGTCGGCAAGGGTGCGCTGGACGCCTACATCAAGGACCTGGCCCAACTGGGAATCCTCTTCGGACAATGGACGGGAGCGGACGGAGCGTTCCAATTCGCCAAGGGCATCGCGGCCAAGGACGCGCGCAACCCGCTGGTCCACGCCTGGAACGAGGCCGCGGCGCGGCGCGACGCCCTTCCCGCGGACCTTCGCCCCTGGTTCCAGAGCTTCACCTGGGGGCTCTTGCGGCAGGTCGCGGGCCGCGCCTTCCCCCAGGCCCAGGCGCAGGCGCAGGCAGGCTACAAGGAGAAGGTCCTCCTGCCTTGGCAGAATCTGTCGAAGGGAGGGTACCCCCTGGATCCCTACGCAGAGAACGAGGCGGCCATCGGCGATTTGGACGCACTGCTCAATCCCAAGACCGGGACCCTGGCCTCCTATCTCGCCGACCTCGCCGGACTGGTGCAGGTCCAGAACGGCGACGTCCGGGCCGTGGCCTTCAACGGGATGGGGATGTCGCTGGACCCCGGAGCCGTGGAGCCCCTGCGCAAGCTGCTGCGGCTCTCCGATTTCTTCTACGGCAAAGGTGGGAACGCCTGGAAGGGCCTGAACACGTCCATTTCCGTCCATGCCGATCCACGCGCCCACGTGACGCTGCGCGTGGGCTCCCAGACCCTGGACGTCCCCCCGGGGACGGACCGGAAGCTCTCTCTGCGCTGGCCGATGCCCGACCAGAACGGGATCTCGCTGCAGGTTGCCACCGTGAACCAGACCTTCGAGGAGAAGCGCGACGGGCAGTGGGCCCTCCTGCGGCTGATGGACTCCAAGTCTCCCGGCTCCCCCGACGCCACCTTCAGCTTCGACGAGCGCAGCTACATCGTGGACGTGCCGCTTTCCGTGCACATCGACCAACCCGGGGGACCCTTCCAGGACCGGGATTTCTTCCACGTCGCCCTCCTCCCCGATCTTTTCCGCTGAGAACCAGACCATGAGCGAAACCGCCCTGCCCGAGTCCGATCTCCTGCCCCAGGCCCAGGAACTGGCGGCTCCCATCTCCGCGGCCCTGCCCGTCGGCGAGGACCCCAAGTACTCGACGGAGTTCGAGTTCGTGAAGGCCGAAATCGCCAAGATGTCCGAGCGCGACTGGGAGCAGATCGCCGCGGCCTCAAGGAAGGTGCTCCTCACCCAGGCCAAGGACATCACGCTCCTGTGCTACCACATGCTCGCGGGCACCATGAGCAGGGGATGGGGCGAGGGTGCCGCCGCGGCCCAGGCGCTTTCCGCCCTGATGGCCGAGCACTGGGACGCCATCCACCCCCAGCGCGATAGGGCTCGCCAGAACGCCTTCAAGTGGCTGGTGGAGGAGCGGACCACGGGCACGTTCGCGCAGGTGGCGCACACGCCGGAGGACCACG
>CAYXXL010000124.1:0-8262 GCA_964469025.1 uncultured Fibrobacteria bacterium | reverse complement strand
GTGACATCCACGTCTTCGGAGAATCGATGGATCGCACCGAAGACCTTGGAGAGGGATGTCCCGCCTTTGAACGCCATGGGCAGGCGATCCGGCATTGCAAAGAGGGTTTGAAGTACCCAGCAGACCCAGACGTCCTTTTCCAGCACCTCCTGTGTACGCCCGAACTTTGGAGCGAGGGAGCGGTAGATCTTCGACCGCTCGTCCGGCGGCAGTTGCAGGAACGGCTCAGACACGGATGCTCGATGGGCTGGAGTGCTTGAAGAAGACGTCGCTCAACCATGAAGGCTTCCGGCAGGACTTCAACGCTTCGAATTCCTCGGCGGAAAGCTTGTGGCGGATTTTGTCCACAACGGAAAGCGTGACGCCCTTTCTGCCCAGGTACAACAAGGCGGAGAGAGCCACGCCCGCCGGCCGCTCGGCCATGGCCAGCTTGTTCGGAGAAACGTGGTTCAGGCGGATTTCCATCGCGCCGACCCGGATCCGCCTGGACGGGCCTGAAGTCGAATACACGGGCTGCATGGCGACCTGGGTCGAGAGCTCAAGCAAACGAGCCGCTTCGGCTCCATGGATCTGGACGATGGAGCCGGAGGCCTTGGCGATCGCGTTGACCACCTTGATCGGCTCCGGCATGACCTTGCCCACGAAACGGCTGATCTCGGGCTGCACGAAGATGCCTCGCGTCACCCGTTCGATGGTTCCAGCCTTGGCCAGGCGGGAGAGGGTCTGATCGACAGATCCACGCGTCCCGCAGTCCAGAAATCCCACGGAAGTGAACGGCTCACCGGCAGGAATGCCTTCGATGCGCTGACGGATCCGTTCAGCCGTGTGGGATGTTGATCCACTCATATCATATAAAGTATGTGTTTTTCTGACAGAGAGCAACAACAAAGAATGTCGAGGCCCACCTTCCGATGGTCACGCAAACACACGTGCGGTTGCGCGGACTTTTCCTCCGAGTGGTCGGCGCACCATCGCCCCGGATTTATCGTCCATTCCCTTCGGTAGGCTCCGCATCGTTTCGAGGCAGCCCTTTCATGGGCTCCGCAGGCCTGTCCGGAGCGAAGCGATGCGGCGGTGAGCCTGTCGAACCGTCGAGGGGACGACCGGCTCGGATGCCGACCAGCAGGAAGTTTCCCTAGATCGCCACCTCCTGCCCGTCCTGGAAGACGTGCAGGGATTTCGGGGTGACCCACACCGCGTCGCCCGCCGCCAGGCCAAGGTTGCGGTGGCGGTCGCGGGTGATCTCGGCCTCGATGGGCTGGCCGGAATCGCGGTGGCGCAGTTCCACGCGGACCTTGGGACCCACCGCGTAGGCATGCACCACCACGGCCGGGACGGAAGTGTCCGCGGCCGGGAAGCGGTCCACCTCCAGGTCGTGGGGGCGCACAAAGGCGGTGGCGGTCGTGTCACCGTCCGGGGAGTGGGGCTGGTGAAGGAAGGACCCGGAAGCGACGCGCCCGCGGAACAGGTTGACGTCGCCCAGGAACTGGTAGACCTCCGGGCTCGACGGCCGGTCGTAGACCTCGTCGGGCGTGCCCGTCTGGGCCACGTTTCCGTCCATCATGACCACCACGCGGTCGGCCAGCTCCAAGGCCTCCTCCTGGTCGTGGGTCACGAAGATGGAGGTCATCTTCAATTCATCGTGGAGCTGGCGCAGCCAGCGACGCAGTTCCTTCCGCACCTTGGTGTCCAGGGCACCGAAGGGCTCGTCCAGGAGGAGGAAGGCTGGCTTGGGAGCAAGTGCCCGCGCCAGGGCCACGCGCTGGCGCTGTCCCCCGGAAAGCTCGTCCGGATAGCGGCCGCTGATCCAATCCAACTGGATCAGTTGGAGCAGCTCCTGCACCGACTTGCGGATCTCGCCTTCGGGAGGCCGCTGGGCGCGGGGCTTGACACGCAGGCCGAAGGCGATGTTCTCGAACACCGTGAGGTGGCGGAACAACGCGTAGTGCTGGAACACGAACCCCACCCCGCGGTCCTGGGGACGCTGCCGGGTCGCGTCCACGCCGCGGAACAGGATCTGTCCGGAGTCGGGGACCTCCAGGCCGGCGATGGAGCGCAGGAGCGTGGTCTTCCCGCCGCCGGAAGGACCCAGGAGCGCCACCAGCTCCCCGTCGGGGATGTCCAGGGACACGTTCTTCAGCACCTGGTGCGTTCCGTCGTAGGACTTCGTGAGGTTTTGGATGTGGATGCTCATCGCGCGATTCTCCTTTCCAGCCAGAGCTTGACCACCACCGTGGCTCCGGCCAGCAGGGTGAGCAGCGATGCCACGGCGAAGGCGCCGGTGAAGTCGTATTCGTTGTAGAGGATCTCCGCGTGCAGCGGAAGCGTGTTGGTCTCCCCGCGGATATGGCCCGATACCACCGACACCGCGCCGAACTCCCCCATGGCGCGGGCGTTGCACAGGATGACCCCGTAGAGCAGCCCCCAGCGGATGCCGGGGAGCGTGACCTTCCGGAACACGGTCCAGCCTCCGGCGCCCAGCATGACCGCGGCCTCCTCGGGCTGGGTGCCCATCTCCTCCATCACCGGGATCAGCTCCCGCGCCACGAAGGGGAAGGTCACGAAGGCGGTGGCCAGGATCATGGCCGGCCAGGCGAAGATGATGTGGATGTCGTGGGCCTGCAGCCAGGGCCCGAAGGTCCCTTGGGCCCCGAACAGCAGCACGAACACCAGGCCGGCGATCACCGGCGAGACGGAAAACGGCAGGTCGATCAGGCTCACCAGAAGGTGCCTGCCTGGGAACCGGTGCTTGGTCACGAGCCAGGCCGCCGCGATCCCGAAGGCCGTGTTCAGCGGCACCGCCCCGAGCGCCGCCACGAGCGTCATGCGGATGGCGGAAACCGTGTCGGGATCCGACACCGCCGTCCACCAGCCGCCCAGTCCCTTCGCGAAGGCCTGGACGAAGACCGAGACCAGCGGCAGAAGCACGGCCACGCCCAGGAACAGCAAGGTGAAGGAGATGGCTCCCGCGCGCAGCCACCAGGGGTCCTTCCGGATCCGGCTAGGTTTCGGGCTCATCTCGTCCTCCCGCGCACCAGCCTGGCCTGCATGCGGTTCCCCAACAAGAGAAGCCCGAAGGACAGGAGGAGCATCGCGCTCGCGATGGCCGTGGCCTCTCCGTACTGGTATTCCTCCAGGTGGGTGATGATCAGAAGCGGAAGGATCTCGGTCTTCCCCGGCATGTTGCCCGCGATGAAGACCACGCTCCCGTACTCGCCCACGCAGCGCGCGAAGGAGAGGATGGCTCCGGTGAGGATGGCGGGAGCCAGGGAGGGCAGGATCACTTTCGCGATGGTCTGCAGGCGCGAGGCGCCCAGTAGCGCCGCCGCCTCTTCCGCCTCCGCCGGGAATTCCTCCAGGACGGGCTGCACGGTGCGGATCACGAAGGGAAGTCCCACGAAGACCAGGGCCACCACGATCCCCTTCAGCGTGTAGCTGACCTGGATGCCCAGCGGATCCAGGAGGCGTCCGACCCAGCCGTTGGTCGCGTAGAGGGTGGTGAGCGTGATTCCCGCCACCGCGGTGGGCAGGGCGAACGGGATGTCGATCAGCGCGTCCAGGAAACGTCGCCCGGGGAAGTCGTACCGGACCAGTGTCCAGGCGACCACGGGACCGGCCAATGCGTTCACCGCGGCCGCCGCGGCGGCGCATCCGAAGCTGACCCGGAAGGCGGAGAGCGTGCGCGACGAGGAGAGGATCTCCCAGATCCTCGGCAAAGGCAGGCTGGAAGCCCGGAGAAACAAGCCAGCCAGGGGGATCAGGACGATGAGGGAAAGCCAGGTGGCGACGATCCCCAACGTGAGTCGGAATCCGGGTAGAGGTCTGGACATGCGGTCGGTGAACTCCTGGGAAAAGATCCGCGACCTTAACGAAGATTGGTCCGGAAGGTCGACCCTGGACCACATATTAGTCGCCTATACATATAGGTATAGTATGAATAATGGCCAGATTGGTCAAGGGTTGCACTGGCGTTCCGCTCCATTGACGGCATCGAGATCTGCAGGTACATTCTCCCCCTTCGTAATACGATCATCCGTGGAGTTTTTCGCCATGAAGCGTACGTTCCAGCCTCACAATCGCAAGCGCATCAACAAGCATGGCTTCCGCCTCCGCATGGCCACCAAGAATGGCCGCCGGGTGCTCGCTTCGCGCAGAGCCAAGGGACGGTGGAAGCTGACCGTCTCCGACGAAGCCTGATCCCAACGCCTGCAGGCACCTTTCCGCTTCGCGCAGTCCGGTTGCCGGATGCCGATGCATGGAAGCTCCTGCGCCAGACAAGATCGTGCATCTGCATCGGGGAGTTGGAATTGCGATGGGTCAGTCCCGCTCCCGACGGTGCGTTGCGGATGGCCGTCACCGTCCGGAAAAAAAACGGTTCCGCCCCGCTGCGCAACCGGATACGACGCCAGTTGCGCGAGTTGGTCCGCCACCGCAAGGAAGAGCTCGGCGGGGTCTGGATCCGTTGGTCCTTTCCGCCCCGCCGCCTGGAATCGCCCACCCGCATCGTGCGCCAGAACGCCATGGACTCCCTGATCCAGGCCAAGCTGGTGAAGTCGTGAGGTTCTTCGCCTTGTTCCTGGTTCGGGCCTACCGATGGCTGCGACCGGCCCTCGGCGGTCCCCGTTGCCGTTTCCACCCGAGCTGTTCCGCCTACGCCGAGGAAGCGCTCCACCGCCATGGATTCCTGCACGGCGGCGGCTTGGCGCTGCTTCGACTGGCCAAATGCCACCCCTTCCACCCGGGCGGGATCGATCCCGTGCCGGAGCGTTGAGAGGATCGTATGGACCGCAAGACAATCATTTCGCTTCTGGTCGTGACCGGGGCCTTCCTGTTGTTCACTTCCGATCCCTGGCACAAGATGGTCCGCAAGGCTTTCCATCTGCCCGACCCCCCTGCGGCCACAGCCACGGTCGGGAGTGATTCGGCGGGGATCTCCGCGAAGCAATCCACCTCCGACACCAGCACCCCGTCGATCGGACCCTCGCGCGTCCAGGCTTCCCAGGCCTCGGGTTCGACCGCGGTGCAGGCCAAGGCCGATTCCACCGCGACCAGCGCTTCCGAGGCGGACTCCTTGGCCCGCCTGGCTTCTCGCAAGATCCTGGTCCGCACACCGGATCTGCAGGTGGTGGTCTCCGGAAAAGGAGGCCGGATCGAGGCCTTGCAGTTGCGATCCGTGGAGCGCCGCGGAGGTGGACATCCCTGGATCCTTCCCGAAGACCGGGGTGGAGCCCTCGCCCTGCAAGTGGCCGACGAAGACCTGGCCGACGCGCCATTTTCCGTCCAAGGGACCGACCGCGACACGGTCGACCTGGTCGGAAACGATTCCCTCGCGCTGCACATGACCTGGATCCGCGGCGGACACGCGGTGCGCCGCACCTACGTCTTTCGGGCCAACCGGCCCTCCATCGGACTGCGCCTTCAGACCGTGGGCTGGGATCATCCCGCCGTCAAGCTCTCCTGGAACGCCGGACTCCTGCAGATCGATCCCCCTGCGGCCAAGATCGCCTTCGGACCGCAGCACTACAACAACCTGGTCTGGAAGGATGCCGACGACGTCAACTCCCACACCGACGACAAGCCCCTTTCCGCTTCCGGCAGCCTCTCCTGGGTGGGCCTGAGAACCCAGTACGCCTTGGCCGCCGTGGACTTCCCGGGACCCCCCCGCGAAGGCGACCTCTCCGCCGAGCGGCTGAAGGGCGTGGATGGCGGCGCCGAAAACTCCTACGGCTGGAGCTTCCGGTGGCATCCCGATTCCTCCGAGCAGCTGGAGCTGGCCGTGACGCCGTTGGACGTGAAGGCCTTGGAATCCTGGGGCGTCGGCTACGAGAAGGTGCTCTTCACGGGCTACGCCTGGTTTTTCCGGGCCGACATCTGGTTCCCCCACCTCTGCCTGTTCGTGCTGTGGCTGCTGCAGTTCCTGTACCGGCTCGTCCCCAACTACGGGGTGGCCATCATCCTCCTGACCTTGGTCGCGCGTTCCGCCGTGCTCCCGCTGACGCTGCGACAGGTGCGCCAATCCAAGCGCATGGCCGAGATCATGCCCAAGCTCAAGCCCCAGATCGAAGCGGCCAAGGAGAAATACAAGAACGACTCGCGCAAGGTGCAGGAAGAAACCATGCGCCTCTATGCCGAGCACGGCATCAACCCCATGGCCCAGATGGCCGGATGCTTTCCCCTGGTCTTCCAGATGCCCGTGTTCATTTCCCTCTACCAGGTGCTGGGCAGGGCCATCGAACTGCGCGGCCAGCCCTTCTTCTGGTGGATCCACGATCTCTCCCGTCCCGACGTGGTGGCCGAATCCCTCAAGATCCCGTTCCTGTTCCCCTCCGGGCTCACCATCCTGCCCATCGTCATGGGCGCGAGCCTGTTCGGGCTGAACAAGCTCACCATCAAGGATCCGCAGCAGGCGGCCATGGTCTGGGTCATGCCGGTGATGATGCTGGTCTTTTCCGGCTCCATGCCTTCGGGGCTCGTGCTCTACTGGACCGTTTCCAACTTCTTCTCCATGGGACAGACCTGGCTGGTCAACCCGTCCCCCGCACCGGCCGTCGCCGCCCCTTCGGTGAACGGCAAGAAGAAGAAATGAACACGGTCTGCGCTCCGGCCACAGCGCCGGGGCGCGGAGCCCTTGCCGTGGTGCGCGTGACGGGTCCCGGTGTCCGGGATCTCCTGGAATCCAGGTTGGGCCGGATTCCCGCCCAACGCATCGCCACATTGGTGGATTGGAAGGCCCGGACCGGCGACATGCTGGACCAGGCCCTGGCGACCTTCTTCCGGGGTCCCAGCTCCTACACCGGCGAAGACCTCCTGGAGCTCTCCCTGCACGGGAACCCTTTGCTTGTCCGCCAGGTCCTGGAGGATCTTCACCTTTCCGGGATCGGGTTGGCCGCTCCGGGGGAATTCACCCGCAGGGCGGTGGAGAACGGGAAGATGGAGCTTTGCCGGGCGGAGTCGGTGGGAGCCCTGGTGGCGGCCGAGACCGAAGACGCCCTGGAGGCGTCTCGACGGATCCTGTCCGGCGGACTCGACGCGAGGATCGTTCCGCTGCGCGACGCGCTGGTGTCGCTTTCCGCAAGGCTGGAACTGGAGGTGGATTTCGCCGAGGAGGAAGCCGCTCCCGGAGGCGAAGACCTTTTCCCCTGGCTGGATCGGGCCCGCGAGGAACTTTCCCGCTTGCTCCAGGCCCAGGACCGGATGCAGGCCCGCGGGCACGCTCCCCGGGCGGTTTTGGCCGGAGCTCCGAACGCGGGGAAGAGTTCCCTGGCCAACGCACTCCTGGGCGAGGACCGTCTGCTGGTTTCTCCGGTGGCCGGCACCACCAGGGACTGGGTGGAGGTTCCGGTCCACACCAGGCTCGGGACCGTGGTCCTGGTGGACACGGCTGGCCTTGGTCTGCCCTCCGACAGCTTGGACGCCATGGCCCAGCTGCACACCCGCCGCGCGCTGGCCCAGGCGCGGATGCGCGTCGTGGTGGCCGAAGCGGGACGGGATCTGTCCTCGGAGGAGATGTCGATTTCCCGCGAAGGACCTTCCCTGGTCGTGCGGACCAAGATGGACCTCTGCCGGGGATGGACGCCGGGCGACGGGGAATTCGCCGTTTCGGCGACCGCGGGGTACGGGCTCGAACCGTTGCGCGAACGGCTTTCCGATCTGCTCGCAGGGGATCGGCTTGGACCGGATGAAATCAGCCTCGTGGGACAGCGGCAGCGTCAGGCGGCCGAATCCGCCCTGGCGTCCCTCTCCGAGACGGGTAGCCGAATCCGCGCGCACGAGATGGAGATCGCCGCCTGGCACGCCCGCCAGGCGCTGTCCGCCCTCGCGGATCTGGTCGGGGAAGTTTTACCCGACGAAGTCCTCGGCGCGGTCTTTTCTTCCTTTTGCATCGGAAAATGAAGCCCTACGAGGACACCTTTCCCGATCGTTTTCTCTCCGCCGTGAGGGACACGATCCCGTCGGCCGAGCTGCGCCACGAGTCGCTCGCCCTGCTCGCGCAGTTGTATCGGACGGCTTCGCGGTGGGAGCCGCCGCCCTCCGCCGCCTGCACCCTGACCTTCGCGGACGGTTCCAGACCTCTCTCCCTGCGCACGCCCCTGGTCCTGGCCGCCGGTGCCTCCAAGAAGGCGTGGTTCCTGCCCGCCTTCGCGACGCTCGGATTCGGGGCCGTGACGGTGGGGACGGCGACCTTGCGGGCTCGCGCGGGGAATCCGCTCCATCCCCGGGTGCGGACCGTGGAGGAGTTCGGAGCCATCCAAAACGCCATGG
>CAYXXL010000123.1:0-8266 GCA_964469025.1 uncultured Fibrobacteria bacterium | reverse complement strand
CGGGTGACCTCCTTCACTCCCTCCGAGGCCTGTCCCACGTTGCCGGAGATGTCGCGGGTCGCGATGGACTGCTCCTCCACCGACGAGGCGATGGTCACCACGTTCCCCGCGGCCTCGTCGATCATGCGCCGCACCCCGCGGATGCCTTCCACGGCGGATCGGGTGGATTCCTGCATGCCCCCGATCTGCTTGCGGATCTCCTCGGTGGCCGACGCCGTGGAACGCGCGAGGTTCTTCACCTCGCCCGCCACGACCGCGAAGCCCTTGCCCGCCTCTCCCGCCCGCGCCGCCTCGATGGTGGCGTTGAGCGCGAGCAGCTTGGTCTGGTCGGCGATGTCCACGATCAGGTCCACCACCTTGCCGATCTCGCGACCGGCGGTGTCCAGGTGCTCCATCCGCTCGACGGTCTCCTCCACGCTCCGAACGGCCGTCACCATCTCCGACCGCGTGGATTCGGCGTTGCGCGCGATTTCGGCCACCGTGCTGGAAAGCTCCTCCACCGCCGCCGCGACCATGGAGATGCTGGTGGCCGACTGCTCGGAGGCCGCGGAAACGGACTGCATGGAACTGGACATCTCCTCGGCGGCCACGCTCACCGAGCCGGCGCGGTCCGAAGTGCGGGCTGCGGCCAAGCTCATCTGCTGGCTCACGGCGGAAAGTTCCTCGGAGGCTCCGCCCAGTTCCTGGGAGTTGCCCTGGATGCCGGAGAGAATTCCACCCAAGGTCTCCAAGGTCGCGTCCAGGGAGCGGGCCATCTGCCCGATCTCGTCCTTGCTCGCCATCGAAAGCCGGACGGAGAAATCCTTTCCGGCCACGCGGGAGAGGATTTCTTGGGTCCGAGCCAGCGGACGCTGGATGCCGCGGGAGATGCGGATGCCCGCGAACAGGCTCACCGCGCACGCCACCAGGAGCAGGAGAATGGACATCTCCTCCGTCCACGCCGCCGAGGCCATATCCGTTTCGATGGTCTGCTTGGCGAACCCGGTGTTCTTGGCGACCACGACCTGCAACTGCGCCTCGAATCTCTTCGTGGCAGGTCTGAGGAAGTCGCGCCGGTACGCATGCGCCTCCTGGATCCGACCTTGGGCGACAAGGCCGAACATCGTGTCCTGCCGCAGGTCGTAGGCGGCGTCCTGCCGCAGCATCTCCGTGAAATTCGCGCTGTCCTCGGCGTCCAGGAAGGTTCGCGCGTAGGCGTTGCCCACGCTGTCCATGGTGGCGCGGTTCGAGAGGATCTCGGTTCGCTTGGCGCCCAGTCCGGCGGAATCGACTTGGGCGTCGAGATCGGCGATCCGGACCCGGGTGTTCTCGTGGGCCGTCTCGAAGCGACCCAACAGCTCCATGGCCAGCACCACGTTGTCGTAGAGGCCCTTTTCCCGGTTCTTGAGGGAGGCGATGGAGTGGAGGGCGATCCCGCCGACGGCGGCGGTGAAGGACACCGACATTCCGGCGAACAGGAGCAGGCGGAAACGGACGGACAGATTTTGCATCATGGCTTGGGTTCCTCGGTTCGCGGATCGCCGCTTGCCGCGGCACCGCAGGGTTGGTCGTGGAACGCATCGGGGATGTTCCCCGACGCGTGGAGATCAGGCTTCGCGTTCGGCGAGAGGGAGGGTGGCGAGAAAGCTCGTGCCCGAGGGGTCCGAACGCTCCAGGCGCAGGCTGCCCCCCATGGCCTCCAGGATCCAGCGGGCGGAGAACAGCCCTATTCCGTTCCCGGCAGGCTTTCCTTGGGTGGTTCCGGGGGCGAAGAGGCGATCGGCGATCTCCAGCGGTATCCCCGGTCCGTCGTCGACGATGCGAAAAATCGCGACGGCTCCCGTCCGGCAGACCTCCACGACGACCTGGCTTGCTCCGGCCTGCCAGGCGTTCCGGGCGATGTCTGCAAGGGCCCGCAAGGTCTTGCGGGGATCGCAGGTGACCGCGAACCCGGGAAACTCCGGCAAGTCGAGGCCGGGAACCTGCACTTTCAGGCGCTGCAGGAGTTCCTCCACTGGGATGGCCTCCGTGCGGAAGAAGGACTCCAATCGACCGGAGGCCAATGCGCTCGCCTCGCGCACCAGATCGACGATCCCCTTTTGCGCCTTCGCCAGGTTGCGGCACTTCTCCCGGCAGCGGGGGTCCAGTTCCTCCCGGGAGAACAGCTCCAGCGTGCCCACGATGGTGGCGAGCTGGTTGTTCATCTCGTGGACGAGGGAAGCGGTCTGCATCCCCAGGATGGCGAAATGTTCGATCCGGTTTTCGGAGAGGCTTGCTGCCGCGATCTTCACGGCTGCGCACCGGAGAAGGAGGACACGGAGTTGTCGGCGAGATCCCGCACGGCCTTCACCAGCCGTTGCGCGGAAAACGGTTCCACGAGCACTTCGATCTCGGGACGCTCGCGCACCCGGTCCAGCAGGTGCAGGGTGTCGGGACCCGCCACCAGCAGGGTCTGGGGAAGATCGGGAACCGCGGCCAGGATCTGCAATCGGCCCAGGGTGGCCGGATCGGCTTCACCGGCCTCAAGGACCACGGCATCCAGGAGACGGGCCTCGTCCTTCCAGCGAGCGAGGTAGGCGAGGAGCGAATCGGTCCCGATGATCGCCATCCCGGCACCGCGCAGGGTCAATTCGATGCTCCGTCGCATGCGGGAATCACCGGAGATCACGAGCACCTGGAGAGGCCTGGTGGATGTCGATGTCATGTCGGCTCCTTGGTTGTGGAACCACGACACAGCGAGTCGCGTGCCAACGCCTCGGAACCGGTCCGAACATCGGCTTCGGGGATCGACGGGGGTGTCGCCGAATCTACCACTGTCACCGAACGCGACAGCTCCTCAGTTCGGGGTGTCGCCTTGGTCCAGTTCCTTCGCCTTGCGCACCATGGTCTGGCGCGCCATGCCCACCAGATCCGCCGCCTGGGAGCGGTTTCCCTTGGTGCGCCGCAGGGCTTCGCGGACCAGGAGGTCTTCCATCTCCTTCAGCGAAGGAAGGACGTCGGGAAACTCCAAGCCCGCGACGGAACCGGAATTGGACGGATTTTGACTCCCTCCCCGTACCGGCGCCATGCGCTCCTTCAGGGGTTCGAGCGAAAGGACGGTTCCGTGGGACCTGCCGACGGCGTCGAACAGGAGCCCCTTGAGTTCCCGTACGTTTCCCGGCCAGCCGTGGTTGGAAAGCAGGGTCCAGAGCTCGGCGGGAAGCTGGATGGGCGTCCTGCCGAACTGCTGGCATGCCTCGGCGACGAAGGCCCTGGCGAGGATGGGAAGATCCTCCCTCCGCTCCCGCAGGGGGGGAAGGCGGACTTCGTGGGGCTGGAGCCGGTAGTACAGGTCCGCGCGGAAGACGTTTTCGCGCAGCGACGTCGAGAGATCCCGGTGGGTGGCCGCGACCACCCGCACGTCGGCGCTCTTTTGCCGGTCGGAGCCGAGCGGGTGGTAGGTCCCTTCCTGCAGGAGCCGCAGCAGCTTGACCTGGCTTTCCGGTCTGAGGTCGCCGATCTCGTCCAGGAACAGCGTTCCGCCCGCGGCCTCCTCCACCATTCCCTTGCGCTCGCGGTCGGCGCCGGTGAACGCTCCGCGGACATGGCCGAACAGGGTGTCCGAGAAGAGGTGGTCGTCGATTCCCGCGGCGTTGACCACCACGAAGGCCCCCGCGCGACCCGAAAGGTCGTGGACCGCGCGGGCCATGGCCTCCTTGCCCGTCCCCGTCTCTCCGGAAACCAGCACGGGAAGCCGGGAGGGGGCGATGGCCTCCACGTAGCGGAAGATCTTCGCCATCCTCGGACTCGCTGTCAGGATCCGTCCGAAGGCCTCGGGGAATTCGCTCTCCTCGGAGAGCATCCCCCGCTTCAGGGATTCCGCTTCGCGCCGAAGCAGCCTCGCCTCCAGGATCCTGCGCAAGCCGCCCAGGTACTGCTCGTTGGAGACGGGCTTCACCAGGTAGTCGGCGGCGCCGCGACGCATGCATTCCACGGCGGTGGGCACGTCGGACATCGCCGTGACCATGCACACGGAGATTTCCGGTCGTTCCCGGGAAATCGCCTCCAGGATCTCCAACCCGGTCTTGCCCGGGAGCTGCAGGTCCAGGAACGCGATGCCGTGCCCGCCCCGGCGGAGGATCTCCAGGGCCTCGGACCCGTGGGCGCAGGTGTCCACTTCCAGGTGGCCCGCGATCCGCAGCGCCAGTTGGGCAGATCGCAGGAACTGCGCTTCGTCGTCCACGATCAGGATGCGGTCGATCATGCGGTCTCCCGCGGTTTCGAGGCCGGAAGGCGGAGGATGGCCCGCGTGCCTCCTCCCTCGCGGGGAAGAAAGGTCAATTGCCCGCGGTGGGCCTGCACGATCGCCCAGGAGACCGCGAGTCCGAGTCCGGTTCCCCCCTCCTCGCGCTTGGTGGTGAAGAAGGGATCCAGGATCTTGGGGAGGTTCTCCGATGCGATCCCGACGCCCTCGTCCTCGACTTCCAGCTCCACGGTCCCGGGCTCCGACATCCGGGTCCGCACCCGCAGGAGCCGGTCGCGGGCCGGGAGGGCCTGGCAGGCGTTGGTCAAGAGGTTCAGGACCACCTGCTCCAACCGCTGGGGGTCGCCGTCCACCTTCGGCAGGGGTTCCGCCAGGTCCGACTCGAAACGGTCGGTCGACTTGCGAACCAGGTTCCCCACCAGGAGGAGCGATGATTGGACGACCTGCGAAAGGTCCACGGGACGGTGGTCGGACACGGGGTTGCGCCGGGAGAAGTCCTTCAGGCCCGAGATGATGTCCCGGATGCGCAGGGTCGATCCGCGGATGCCCTCGACGAGGGCGTGGACCTCGGGCTTCATCTCCAGGTAGGGAATGCCGGAAAGGGCGAAGTCCGGATGCCTGGCGTGGTGCGCGTCCAGGACGGGTTCCGCTTCGGACAGGATTCGTTCCAGGAGTTCCGCGTTGAACATCGCCAGGTTGTTGGGATTGTTGATCTCGTGGGCCATGCCGGCCAGGAGCACACCCAGCGAAGCCATGCGGTCGGCGTGGATCAGCTGCTCGCGCTGGGCCTCCTCGCGCTCCGCGGCGTGGACGGATTCCGTCGTATCCACCAGGAACCCGACCACCGCCTCGCCTTCGTCGAAGGCCACGAAGGCCGTGGAGATGTGGGCATGGAAGTGGGATCCGTCCTTCCGGAGGAGGATGCCGTCGTATTCCCGGGGCGGCATTCCACCGGCCGCCCGGATCCTGAAGCGTTCTTCGATCAGTTCACGGTCGTCGGGATGGTAGGTCTCGCGGTGGGGGACCTTCAGCAGGGAATCGAGGTCCGGATAGCCGAACAGGTCGACGCAGGCCCTGTTCGCGTAGATGGTCCGGCCCCCCTGCGTGATGCGGATGGCCAGGGAAGCGTCCTCCACCAGCGTGCGGAATCGCGATTCGCTGCGGACCAGGGCGTCGCGGGCGCGGACAGATTCCGTCGTATCGGTGAGGAACCCGACCACGGCCTTCCCCCCGTCGAGCTCCACGTAGGAGGAGGAGACGTGGACGTCGAACCGGGTCCCGTCCCGTCGCAGGCACGAGGAATCGTATTCGTCGGGCGGTTGACCGCCATCCTTCCTCATCGCGAGTCGGCGGTCGATCATCGCCCTTTCGCCCGGTTCGTAGGTGCCCCAGACCGTCGTGCGGAGGAAGGATTCCAGATCCGGGTATCCGAAGAGGTCCAGGCAGGCGCGGTTCGCGTAGACGGTCCGGCCGGCACGGGAGATGCGGATGGCGATCGAAGCCTTCTCGACCAGCGAGCGGAACCGCGCCTCGCTGCGGTCGAGCGTCCGTTGGGCCTTCGTCCTCTCGATGTCGTGGGCTTCTTCCTTGCCGGCGAACACCGCGACCGAGATGCAGCCGGCGGCTCCCACCAGCGACAGGACCAGGATGAACCAGGCGGCTTCCATGTCCGCGACACGGTTGTGCTCGGCCATCTCGCGCGCCGCGTCCAGGTTCTTCTCAACCACCTTCCGGAAGGCGATGCCCGCTTGCACTTCGACGGGCGCCGCGGCGGCGGAGACCTTCAGGCGACGGCGCACTTCGCGCAGTTCGCCGAACTGCCGTATGTCCTGGGTGTCCAGATACGTCTCCGAGTAGGCCCGCTCGAGGCTGTCCAGTCTCGACTTGGCGGCCTCGGGTCCCGGAAACCGGGCACCCATCCGGCCCAGTTCCAGGCCGTAGAGCGAGGTCTGTCCCAGCGGCTCGACGGCGCGCTCGACCAGCCTGCTGGTCCTTACCCGGACCGACGACAACGTCGCCCAACCCAGGAGCCCGATCAAGAGGACCAGGAAGGCGACCCCGACCAATCCCAGACGGATCCGGTGGTATTTCCGCCTTTCCGGTCTCCGGTTGTCCCGCTCCTGGCCCATGAACCCTCCCGGATCCCGTCGACGCCCCCCCGCGGAGGGTGGTCGAACGCCATCCCCGATGGTGGATGCTACCGGAATCCGCCCATGCCCGGGAGTCCGGGCATCTTCACGGATCCCATGATGGCCTCGGACTGGGCCGAAAGCCGCTCCTTCGCCTGGTGGAACGCGGTGAGGATCAGATCTTCCAGGAGTTCCACGTCCTCGGGATCCACCACCGACTTGTCCAGCTTCAGGGACTTCAGGTCCCCCTTGCCCGTGAGCACCACCGCGACCTTCCCGCCTCCGGCCTCCCCGGCGAATTCGGCGGTCTCCATCTCCTGCTGCGCGGCCATGACCTTCTTCTGGACCTGCTGCAACTGCTTCATCATCGCGTTCATGTTCATGGATGGCTCATTCCGAGGTGGGTGTGGCGTCGAAGGCGTCCACGATCCGGCCCAGGACAGGATCGGCCTCGACGGCCTGCTGCAGGTTGGGTCCGCGGGCGGATGCCGGGCGGGAGCCGGATTCCGACTCCCGCCCGGGTGGGGAGGGCCGGGGAGGGTCGGAGCCGGGTCGTGTGGAAGCGGTCGTGGTTCCGATCGGAGCGGGGCCGCGGTCGGGGGCGCGCGGCGCAAGGGCCTGGGCGACGGAAGTTGTCGGATGCGCCAGGGGCGGGAGGTCCTCTCCGGAAAGGAGCTTGCGGAGGTCCACCACCTTGTCCAGCGCCGCCATGCGGGCCACGGCCATCTCCAGGGCCAACCTGGGATGGTGGGCGTCACGCATCTGCTGGGTGGTGTCGGACACCATCCGCGCCCAGCGCAGGAGGTCGCCCTCGGAGAGATTCGCCGTGGCGCGCTTGAGTTCCTCCACCCGTTCCGGCATCAGACTCAACGCCCCGTCGGGCAATCCCTGGAGCCTGCTGAAGAGGACGTTGCGCAGGAATTCCCCGAACCCCCTGATGTATTCCACGGCGTCCACGCCGCGCTCCAGGGCCAAGTGGATCTCTCCCACGGCGGCTCCGGTGGCGCCGGCCGCGAGATGTTCCAGGAGACGCAGGTGGGACGCCTGGTCGGGCACGCCCAGGGTCTTCCGCACGTCGTCGGCGGTCACGGTGCTCCCGGCGTAGGCGAAGACCTGGTCGAACAGCGACAGGCCGTCGCGCATGGAGCCGTCGGCGCGCAGGGCCACGATCTCCAAGGCCTCGGGCTCGGCCTGGATCCCGTCCTCCCTGCAGATGAGCAACAGGCGGTCGCGCACCTGCGCCGGGGTCAGCCGACGGAAATCGTACCGCTGGACGCGGGACAGGATGGTCTGGGGAACCTTGTGGACTTCGGTGGTGGCCAGGATGAACACCACGTGGGGGGGTGGTTCCTCCAGGGTCTTCAGAAGCGCGTTGAAGGCCGCCTTGGACAGCATGTGGACTTCGTCCAGGATCACCACGCGGTAACGCCCGTGGGAAGCGGCGTACTTGAGCTGCTCGCGCAGTTCGCGCACGTCGTCCACGCCGGTGTGGCTGGCCGCGTCGATCTCCAGCACATCCATGCTCGAGCCCTTCTCGATCTCCAGGCAACTTTCGCAGACTCCGCAGGGTCTTTTCTCCGGATCCGTCTCCGAGCAGTTGAGCATGCGCGCGAGGATGCGGGCCGATGTCGTCTTCCCCACCCCCCTGGTTCCCGTGAAGAGGAAGGCGTGGTGCAGATGGCCGCGCACCAGGGCGTTGCGCAGGGTGCGGGCCACATGCTCCTGCCCCACCATGTCTTCGAAGCGCCTGGGCCGCCAGCGGCGCGCCATGGCCTGATAACTCATCTAGCCTCCGATAGGGTGCTTGCCTCTAGAAGTAGCTCCAATGTCGCCACGTTCCCCTTGTCGTTGTAGCGCAGCGACTGGAACGCGTGGCTCGCCATCAGGATTCCGCGGCCATGCCGGGCTCCGATGT
>CAYXXL010000122.1:0-8328 GCA_964469025.1 uncultured Fibrobacteria bacterium | reverse complement strand
GTGGCGGCGCTCCATTGGATCCGCGACGTGATGAGCGTGGGTCCCGCCTTCACCATCGCGGTGGGTCTGGTGCTCCTTTTCGCCTACCTCGCCGCATTCCAAGCTCTCTGGGCATGGCTATGGTCGATGTGCCGCCGACACCGCATTCCCTGGGCCTGGCCGTTCCTGTTCACGGGCATCGAACTCCTGCGCGGATACGGTCAGATGTCGTTTCCCTGGATGCACCTGGGATACGATTTCGGCGGAGTGCTCCCCCTGCTGCAGGGCGCGGCGTGGACGGGCGTGTACGGATTGGGTCTGCTGCTGGCCGCCACCGCCGTCCTCCTGCACCAGTGCTTCCGGCGGGAGTTGTCCAGGAATTGGCTTTGGCTCCCCTTGGTCTTCTGGTCCTGCTGGACCGGTGCCGGGGCCTTCCGCCTGACGGAAACCGTACCCGGTCCCCGCATGCGGGTGAACATCGTGCAGCCCTCCATCCCCCAGACGAGGAAATGGGACGAGGGCTATTTCCAGGCCGTGATGGACCGCACCTGGTCCACGGTGCGCCGCGGCTCGGGCCCCGTGGACCTTTGGGCGCTCCCCGAGACCGCCATCCCCGACTTCTGGAGCTGGCGGCCCTTGCAGGCCGTGCGGGTGGCCACCCTGGCCGACACGTCGCGGGGCTCGGTGATCGTGGGCGCCCTGGAAGCGGTCCCGGATTCCTCCAAGCCTTTCGGGGTCCGGGTCCTCAACTCGGCGTTCCTGGTGTCGTCCGGCACGCCCGTGCGAAGGTACGACAAGATCCGACTTGTCCCGTTCAGCGAACACCTTCCCTTCGACGACGTCTTTCCCGCCCTGAACCAGGTGAAGCTGGGACAGAGCGGATTCACCGCAGGCGACTCGCTTCCCGTCTGGCGCACCCCCCTGCCCTGGTCGCCTGCGATCTGCTACGAGCTCGTCCATCCCGATTTCGCCCGGATGGCGTTGCGCAACGGGGCACGGATCCTGGTCGTGATCACCAACGACGGCTGGTTCGGAAATTCCCTGGGGCCTCGGCAACACTGGAACATCCACCGCTTCCGCGCGGTGGAATCGGGCATGTCCCTCGTGAGGGCCGCGAACACCGGCATCTCGGGGGCCACGGACCACAGGGGAGTCGTGCTGGCGAAGTCCCGCATGATGGCCGACACGGTGCTCCGCGTTTCAGTTCCGGAAGGACCTGGTTCGTTCTACGGCCGGCACGGAGGCGGGGTGGAACTCCTCCTTTGGCTCTCCGCCCTGGCCTGTGCCGCTCTGCTGCTCTTCCGTTGGTTGCTTCGGCGCCCGGGCCGGGAATAGTCCTCTCCCACCCATACGGGAAACGGCGGAATGCAGTACTATTTCCCTTCATGTCCTCCCGTTCGGAGAGACCCCTTTCCGCAAAACGAAAAGTCGCCGTGGCCTTGCGCTACCGGAGAGAGACCGACCAGGCGCCTTCGGTGGTCGCGGGAGGGTTCGGCCATCTCGCCGATCGCATCCTCGAACTGGCCAAGGAATCGCGGGTCCCCATCCACGAGGACGCCGCCTTGGCCGAAGCCCTGGGCAAGGTCGGCGTGGACAGGCCGATTCCTCTCGAGCTCTATCAGGCGGTCGCGGAAGTGATCTCCTTCGTCTACAGGCTTCGCAAGGACTCCACGGGATGAATCCCTCCTTCGATCTCCTGGAAACGATCAACTTGGTGCTCTGGCTCCTGCCCTTGCCGTTCCTGGGCCTGGCCTTGTCCGGCCGTGGCCGCTCGTGGTGGCCGGGTTGGGTCCAGGTCGGAACCCTGTCCTTGCTCGTTTTCCTCGAGGTCGCCTCGCAGATCGGGCCGGCATCCGGCGCCTTCGCCTGGATCTCCGATCGGGAACGCCTCTGGAACTTCCTCGGGGGCGCGGCCCTGCAGGTCGCCGTCTCGGAAGGCTCCGCTTGGAGCGGTTGGGGGTACGGACAGAAGAAGGTGCTCGCTCCGCTTCGTCGGGTCCTGGCCTTCGGTTTCTTTCCGGCCGCGGCCGTCGCCGCCTTCCTGTGGACAGGCCCCTTGCATCCGATCGCGCGCGTCGTCCCTTGGTCGATCCTGCTCCTCTTCGAGGTCGTGGCCGTCGCCAACGCCCCCGCCCAATGGCTCCGAGGCTTGAGGATCGCCTCGGCCGCCGCCCTCGGGTTCAGCCTCTACACCAAGGCCGCGTGGCTGCCGTTCTCCATGCTCGCCGCCGTGCTCACCGCCACCCAGGCTCTTTCCAAGATCCGCCGAGACGGAACCCGACGGGTCCAACGGGCCCGGGAGGCCCTCCAACCAAAGGCCATCCAGGAGCTTCTGGCCAGCACCACCGGGCCACGTCTGGCGAAGGACGAAGACAGCCTGCCCCTGGAAAGACTGGATGCGCTGCTTTCCTTCGCCATGCAGAGCACCGGCACCTCGGGCGGCGCGATCTTCCTGTACCAGGAGGAAATCGTTCCGGAAGTGGGCACGCTGTCCCGCCGACTCCTTTGTCCCCTGGCCAAGGGACAGCTCAAGGAGATCGCCAACGATCCCGCATCCAGCCAAGCGGCACAGGTGCTGATGGCCCTCGTGGGCGAATCCGACCAGGCCCGCGACATCGGACCGGGAGGGATGGTGCAGAGCTACGCGCTCCACGTCCTCCGCGCTGCCCGCTTGGCCGTCGCCCCCATCCGCTCGCGAGGCAAATCCCTGGGAATCGTGGTCCTTTCTCCCTCCGACGGACGGGACCCCTTCCCGGTCGGAGACCTCCACGTCCTGGATTTCCTCGCGCAGCAGACCGTTTTCAGTCTCAACTACGAGGCGGTGTACCACCGCTTGCAGGAGGATTCCCGCCTGTCCAGGGAGTTCGAAATCGCTTCCAGGATCCAAAGGAGCCTCCTCCCGAGAACGATGCCCGTGGTGCCCAACCTCGCCGTCTCGGCCCGGGTGCTCCCTGCTCGCGAAGTCGGCGGCGACTACTACGACCTCCTTCCCCTCCCCGACGACCGGATGGTCGCGGTGATCGGCGACGTGTCGGGAAAGGGTTTGCCCGCGGGCATGATCATGCTGATCGTGCGCACCACCCTCCACTTGATGATCGACGCGGACCCTCAGACCAATCCGGCCCGCCTCGTCCAGGCGCTCGAGGAAAGACTGACCCCCCAGCTCGACGCCTTCACCTTCATGACGTTCCTAGCTCTTCGATGGAGCGGTCGGGACCGCGTGATCACCTGGTCGGGAGCGGGTCACGAACACATCCTCTGGCGATCCGGGCAGGAGGGGAGGATCCATCGCATCCGCACAGGCGGCCTGGCGCTGGGGTTGCAACGCGAAAACTTCTCCCCCAGGGAGGAACACAAGCTGTTCCTGTCGCCGGGAGACCTTGTCGTGCTGTATACGGACGGAGTCACCGACTGCCGCGACGCTTCCGGAACCGCTTGGGGACTGGATCATTTGGAGGAAGCCGTGGAACGCCACCACGGACTCGGAGCGGAATCGATGGTGGAATCCATCCTCTCCGACCTGGACAAGTTTCGCGGACAGGTTCCTCCGACGGACGACAGGACCCTGGTCGTGTTCCAAGCGACATGACGATCTCCCCAACTGGCTTACTTTTCCATCCATCATGAACCACGCACTCGATCTACAGGTCCTGCCCGTTCCCGGACGGGCCGACACGAGGGTTCTCAAGCTTTCCGGGGAATTCGACGCCACCTCGGTGGAGCGCGCCCTGGAAGAGGTGACGGCCCTTCTCGACGCGGGAGTCCGCCACCTCGTGGTGGACTGCGAAGAACTCCGCTACGTGAACTCCACGGGTTTGGGGGTGATCCTCCATTTCAGCCGGGTCGCCAGGGAGAGAGGGGGGTCCTTCCTCCTTTGCAAGGTGTCCGAGCCGGTGTACGAGATCATCGAGATCATCGGTGCAACCACCCTGCTGGAGCTCCACGATACCGTGCAGGAAGCCATCCAATCGTTGGCATGACGCAACGGAATGCCACTGTCGTTGTTAACTTCTGGCGGGCTCGAAGCCCTAATTTCCATGTGAACCTTCGCACCTTCCGGGGAAACGAATGCGCATCCATCCAGCCCTAGCCGTTTCCGGCATCGCGTTTTTGACATCCTGTGCCGGCCACGCACCCGTGCCCAACAACATGTCTTCGGCCCCGTTGGCCACTTGGAACGGCGGGAGCATCGACCAGTTCCGCTGGGACAATTGGAAAAAAGGCGCCAACCTCGCCGCCGCCGATGCCCACGACCAGAAGAAGGGGTTCGACGAGTATCTCGGAAACCGCCTGGCGGCCCAGGCGGCGATGGACGCCGGCGTGACGAAGGACTCGCTGAAGGCCAAGCGCTGGGCGAGCATCGTCGACAGGATCCTGAGCGATCTGCTTCGCAGGCAATACCTCACCGAGCAGGCCGGATTCCCGGACAGCGCCATCGAGAAATGGGCCTCGACCCAGGATTCCAGCGTCAAGCGTCTTCCGCTCGACTCCTTGCGAGCTCGTGGAGGAGAGGCCTTGCTCCTGAAGGGTGTGGACCTCGACTCCGTCTACAAGGCCACCAAGGCCGAATACAAGAAGGATTCCATCCACTACACCCCGTTCGACAGCGTGCGCACGCAAGTCCGCGAAGACGCCTACCACACCCTGCTCGACAACCTGGTGCGCGACTACCTCCCGAACCTGCGCAAGAAGTACAAGGTCGAACTGATCCCGGTCCAAAGGCCTGCGGTCCCGGTCGACACGCTGAAGGCATACTGGAAGGCCAACGCCGAGCGCTGGTCCACCACGCCCACTTACCACCTGAGCGCCTTGGGATCGAAGGATTCCGCCGCCTTGGCAAAGGCCGTCGTCGGCGCCAAGACCCTGGACCAGTTCCAGAAGCTTTCCGCCAAGTTCCACGTCGGAACGCCCGTCGCCCCCAACGGAGAACTCGGTCGCGTCAAGCACCAGTTCGCGCTCCCCTACGGGATCGGCATGGTGCCCGAGCTGTTCTCCAGGATCGACACCGTCAAGGTTGGTCGCATTCTCCTTCCGTTCCGGGCCAACGATTCCCTGTTCATTGCCGTCTGGCTCGAAGGGAAGGACACGTCGGTGCCCAAACCATTCGAATCGGTCCGCAAGGACGTCCAAGAAGCCTACGAGGGGGAAGCCCCCTACTCGCCTCCCGCCAGTGCCGTGCTGGCGAAGTGGGACAAGGGGAATCTCTTCACCCAGGGCGACGTCGATTTCATCTCCGAGGAAGTGCCGGAGCAGATGAAGCGGCAGTTCCCGTCGGATCGGGTCCTCGACTTCATGCTCAACTGGAAAGTGTCCGGTAGGGAAGCTCGGGAGAGCGGATTTGCCAATCGTCCAACGGTCAAGGCCGCCATCGACGACAACGAAACCATCTACTGGGCCCAGGAATTCCGCAAGGGAACCGATGCCCAGACCTTCTTCTTTCCCAAGAAGGCCGCCGATTCGGCCCTGGCAGCATGGCTGAAGGGCGAGAAGGGCTGGACCCCCGACTCGAGCAAGGGAATCGACCGCGACGGCTCCAGGCTCCTGCTCCTTGGCCCTGGCGAAATCGAGTCCACCTATTCGAAGACCATCGACCAGTTCCGGCAGGATTCCACCTTCCAGCCGCTGGATTCCGTTCGGAGTCAGGTTTTCGCCAAGCTGATCTCCACCTTGAACGATCGTGGCGTCGCCCGCGTGGATTCCGTGCTGAAGGCGCGCTACCACGTGGTGGTTTCGCCGCTCGCTCCCCAGGGTCCGAGCCTGCTGCCCGCCAAGGAAGCGCTGGACTCCGCTCGTGCCAAGCACGACCGCCGCTCGCTGACGGAAGCGAGCACCCTCTACACGCAGGTGGCCGACGACGCCAAGGCGCCCGATTCCCTGCGCGCCCAGGCCTTGTTCCAGTTGGGCCAACTGGCCGGCGAGCAGCAGGAATACCCGCTCAGCCTGGAGAACTACAGGTCGGTCCTGCTCCGCTATCCGAAATCCGGCGAGGCGTACAAGGCGCAGTTCATGATCGGATTCACGTACAGCGAATATCTGAAGATCAACAAGATCGCCGTGGAGGAATACCGGAAGGTGCTCGCGAACTACCCCAAGTGCGACTTGGCAAGCGACGCCGATTGGATGGTGCGGAACATCCTCTCGGGCGGTGCCCTCATGCCCAAGTTCGATGATTCCGCCTTCGTCGCCGACTCCACCGCGCGCGCCGATTCCTTGAAGAAGGCGGACGTCAAGGGCGCGAAGTCCAAGACCGCGGCGCCTTCCGCTCCGGGTGGTTCCAGCTCGGCGCCCAAGCCCGTTGGTGCCACCAGCGCCAAGGTGGATTCCACGCACGCCGTGGTGTCCAAACCGAAGGCTGGCGCGTCCAGTACCGCTGGAGCGAAGTGAAGGCAACGCTTCCAGGAGCACCGCGGATCGGTCGAACCATCGTCTTCGTCCTCCTGGGGCTGATCCTGGGAGGATTCGTCGGTCAGATTCTCGCGGTGGGGTCCGCGCATCTGGGTGAAATATCCGGGGCGGGCAGGGAGAACGTCGTGTACCTCCTCCTGAGCAAGTTCGGCGCCGTGGATGCGGGATTCGGCCTTCCTCCTTCAACGGAATTCGTCCTGGACCTCTTCATCGTCAAGATCAAGCTCGGACTCGCCTTCAAGTTCAACATCGGGTGCATCCCCGGCTTGATCCTCGCCCTCTACCTGGAAAAGTGGTCCAGATGAACGACCTGCCCGGATCCGTGATGCCGCCGACGACCCTTGCCTCCATCCGCCGACGATACCGGGAGGGAGACACGGTCGAGGCGGTGGTTTCCGAGGCCTTGGGAGCTGCCGAGCGGTCCTCCTTCGGAGCCTTCGTCTCCCTGGACCGCGAAGGAGCCCTGCGAAGGGCCAGGGAAGCGGACTTGGCGCGCCGCGCCGGCAGGGATCCGGGACCGCTGGCCGGGATCCCGGTGGCCATCAAGGACAACATCTGCACACGGGGTCTGAGGACCACCTGCGGCTCCCGTATCCTGGAAGGATTCGTTCCACCCTACTCGGCCACCGCGGTGGAGAAGCTCGAGGCCGCGGGAGCCATCGTGATCGGCAAGACCGCCATGGACGAGTTCGGCATGGGCTCCACCAGCGAGACCAACGCGTTCGGTCCGGTCCGCAATCCCGCCGACCCCGAACGGGTGCCCGGCGGTTCGTCGGGCGGATCCGCGGTTTCCGTGGCGGCCGGGATCGTCCCCTTGGCGCTGGGATCGGACACGGGCGGATCCATCCGCCAACCGGCGAGTTTCTGCGGCGTGGTGGGGCTGAAGCCCACCTACGGTCGCGTCTCCAGATACGGTCTGGTGGCCTACGCCTCTTCGCTGGAGCAGATCGGCCCCCTGGGGAACTGCACTGCGGACGCCGCGGAAATCCTGGCGGTCATCTCCGGAGCGGATGTGCGCGACAACACCTCCGCCGGCCGGGAGGTCCCCGATTACCTGGCGGATCTGCAGAAGGGCGTCCAAGGGCTGCGCGTCGGCATCCCGAAGGAGTACTGGGGGGAAGGGTTGGACGCATCGGTCCGTTCGTCGCTGGACCGTTCGGTGGCCAAGTTGCGGGATGCCGGCGCGTCGGTGGTTTCCGTGAGCCTCCCCTCCACCCGGCATGCGATCTCGGCCTACTACATCATCGCCATGGCCGAGGCCAGTTCCAACCTGAGCCGCTTCGACGGGGTGCGCTACACGGGCCGGACCGCCTCTCCCAAGTCCCTCCTGGAGATGTACGGACGCACCCGTTCCGAATTCTTCGGGGAAGAAGTCAAGAGGCGCATCCTCATCGGGACCTTCGTGCTCTCCTCGGGGTACTACGACGCCTACTACAGCAAGGCGCAGAGGGTGCGGGAACTGATCCGCCGCGAATTCGACGAGGCCTTCCGCGGTTGCGACGTCCTGGCCACGCCCACGGCCCCCACCACCGCCTGGAAGCTCGGGGAGAAGATGGACGACCCCCTGGCCATGTACCTGTCCGACATCGACACCATCGCGGTCAACCTCGCCGGTCTCCCCGGCCTCGTGGTTCCCTCCCAGCCGGTGGACGGTCTTCCCGTCGGACTCCAACTGATCGGGCCGGCTTTCTCGGAAGCCGCGCTCCTGCGCGCTGGCCGCGCCTTGGAAAGGGCGGAGGAAAACTGATGTCCCGGGGAGCGACCCTCCTCGCGGTGCTCGCGATCCTTCCTCGCCTCGCCCAAGCCGGAAAGGTCCACCACACCCGCCATTCCCGCAAGAGGCACCGCGTTTCCCGCGAGGAGGTCCGGCAGGAGTCGATCGCCGCCTGGCCCCGGAGCGCGCACCGGGTCTTCCAGGTCGATCCCATCGGCGTGCCGGAACTG
>CAYXXL010000121.1:0-8439 GCA_964469025.1 uncultured Fibrobacteria bacterium | reverse complement strand
TTCACGCCCTTGCCGGGTTATGTCCTCGACGTCAACGGCGACGGCAATGCCGATTCCGTCCACCTCTCCTTCAAGGATTCCCTGGGAACGCTTCCCAACTCGATCTTCATCGAGTGGGGGACTCCCGCGGAGACTCTCACGGTGGTCAAGGCCCAGCTCGTCGCGTGGGGGGTCAAAACCTCCGACAGCGTGATCGATGTGCCCGTGACCACCTGGCATGGCCAGACCGTCGTCATCGACGGAGATACCGTGCACAACGCACCCCGCACTGTCGGCGAATTGGACACGGCGATCTTCAACGGAGTCGTGGGGGCGACTCTGCGAGACCGCGTGCCGCCCGTTTTGCTGTACGCCAAACTGAAATACGGTCCATCCGTCCAGGTGGGCCAGCAGGGCTACGACACTTTGGACGTGGACTTTTCCGAGGCGGTTTCCGGTTGTGCGACTGGAACTTCGGCTTCGGTCTGTCTCAGCGAGAAACAGACAAGCAGCAGCGGATATCCGTTCCCATCCGGATCGAAGATTCTGACCACGGACAATTCCGGGGCCGGATGGATCCTGCTGGTACCCCAAGGCTCCATCCATGTCGGTGATTCCGCGCGAGCGACTCCCGCGGTCCAATCCGGAATGCTCGCCGACATGAGCGCGAACAATCCAGGACCGGCATCCCCGTGGGTGTATGTCCTGGGAGATCCGCCCCCGCCCAACCACGGTTGGATGATGGATCTCAACGGGGACGGAAGGGTGGACCATGTCCTGCTCTCGTTCCTGAATCCTCCCACGGTCGCCAAGCTTCCCGACTACCAGTTCGAGTGGGGGAACGCCGCCGGCGCCGCGATCACGCTGACATCGGATTCCGCCTATCCCATCGATTCCACACACCTCCTCTGGATGGCCGTGCTCGCGACGCCGGGCGATTTCGGAGCCACTGGATATCCCCCGGCCACGCAGAAGATGCTCGGGCTCCAACCCACCAGCACTCCTTATCGGTTCTGGGTCTCCGACAGCACGGGTCCGGTGCTCAAGCCCCCGGCCACCCTCAAGCCGTCGCCGGACTCCCTGGGTGCCGACACGCTGATCGTCACACCCTCCGAATTCCTGGCTTCGCCCACCAACTCCGTGCTGCTGGAATTCAAGCGGGGTGGCCAGGCGATCCCCGCGGACAGCGTCCTCTTCCTGTCGGCCAAGCCTTCGGCCAACGGGACCTGGACGGTGATCCTGGCGCCGAACAGCCCCTACCGTCCCAACCCGGGGGATTCCGTCCGCCTCTCCACTTCCGGGTCGGTCGTGGACTCCACATCCTCGCGGAACGTGCCGAGCCCCAACGAACCCTGGGTGGTCCTCACCGGGAATCTCCGGGTGCCCTACGCTTCCTACTACTACGACCGCGACGTCGATGGCCGCGTGGATTCCGTGAGCCTGTCGTTCGCGGCACCTCCGGTGGTCGGAACCGTCGTGCGGGTGGCCGACCCGGCGGGATCGGGCACCTACAAGAGCTTCACGATCCCGGCCGCGGACGCCGGGCTGAAGGTCGTCTCCTTCGGCTTCGACACCAGCGAATGGGGACAGAACGTGACGGGTTGGTCCAACACCAACCTGGGAACCCTTCTTCCGGTCGCGGGTGCGGACACGGCGATCCACGGGGGGCCATTCTCCATCTTGGACAGGGTTCCCCCGGTCATCGTGTCGGCGGTGCTGCGATACACCAGCGACACCTCGTCCGTGGACACCTTGAAGGTCGTCTTCTCGGAGAACGTGAAGCTGGACTTGGCGCAGATCCTGTCGCAGTTCAAGCATCCCGGGAGTTCCTCGGACACCGGGACATCGGTGTTGCCGATCGCGATCAAGTACGATTCGGCCACCAAGGTCCTAACGGTGTATCTCCGTCCGGTGCCGACCGGCGACACCCTGAATCCGGGCGTGGGCGACTCGTTGCGCCTGACCTTCGCCGTGCAGGATCTGGCGGGCAACGCACCTCAAACGGTGGCGAAGTGGACCGTGGTGACGGGCAATCGACGGGTGTTCCCGCCCATCGTGACCCTGAGCAACCCGATCATCACGAACGGGAACCACGCGGGAGACCCGGTCGAGGATCCGACGACCGGCAAGCCCCAGATCACTCTTCCGATCGTGGTCCGGCCGAGTGAACCGGGAAACACGGGGGATTGGCAGGTGCTGGGCAGCGACGGGAAGCTCTCTCCGGCTGGCACCTCCTACAAGCCCGGCCAATCGGATTACTCCGCGGCCGGTTCCCAGGGCACCGTGGTGTTCGTCCAGACCAATGTTCCGCTGAACCTCACCCTGTACATCTACGACAACGTCGGGACCTACGTGACCAGCGTCAGCAAGGACATCACCCAAGCCTTGCTCGATCAGGCCGAACAGGCCATGGCCCAGAGCGGCACTCTGCTGAGCAAGGTGGGGATGGTGGATATCGGAATACTTTGGAAGGGACAGGATGCCGATGGAAAACAGGTGGCCTCCGGGATCTACCCGACACGCCTGATCGCCTACCGCAACCCCACTCCGGAAGAGAAGGCCGATGGGCAAGTGAGCCCGTTGATGTACAACCACCTGGTGCGCATCGGGGTCCATCTCAAGACGAATTGAAGCTCCGCTCGACGTGTCCCGGACAACGGGCTCGTCGCGCGTCGAATCAAGGCGTTCGTCGGAACTGCCTGGAGTCCGCCAGAGGGGCTTCAGCCCGGATCGCGTCCTTCCAGGATTCCGATCGCCGAGGCGGTCACCTTGTCGTGGGTGATCGAAACGTGGACCCGCGTGGCACCCAAGGATTTGGCATAGGTTGCGGCCTTCCCGTGCAGATGCGCCAGGGGCGCGCCCGAGGCGGTGGGGAGGATCTCGAGGTCCTTCCATTCGACACCCGCCGCGATCCCGGTCCCCAGAGCCTTGGAAAGGGCCTCCTTGGCGGCAAAGCGACCGGCGTAGCGCTCGAACCGACCTTCCGGTCCGAATCGCTCGCAGTATTCGCGTTCGGCCTCGGTGCAGATTCGGGCGAACAGGCGCGGAGAGACATTGCGGATGCGCTCGACCTGGACCTGATCGATTCCTATGCCGATGATCATCAGAAAAGGCCTTTCGCGGGGGTGGGGGAAGAAGGAATCGCGGGAGGAGTTGCGACGGAATCGGCGGAATCCACGGGCCAAGGAGTGGGACAGTTCCAGCGGGTCTTCAGTCCCGGAGGCGGGGCGGGGAATGGGCGGGGTGGATAGGGGAGGGCGGTGTCGTGGAAGACCCTTTCCAGGAACCGGCCCACCAGGGGAAGGGCGGTGCGCGAGCCCTCGCCGGTTTCGCCGGTGCGGAAGTGCAGCGAAGGATCGTCGTTGCCGGTCCAGGCGGCCGCCACGATCTGCGGCGAGACCGCGAGGTACCAGCCGTCGGCGTGCGCCGAGCTGGTGCCGGTCTTCCCTCCCAGTTCCCTCCCGCCTTCGAACAGGTCGTATCCGCGAAGGGCAAGCGAGGTCCCGTCGGGCTCCTGGAGCCCCCCCCGCAACATCCAGGTCATCAGCCACGCGATGGAAGGGGTCAGGACCTGTCTTGGCTTGGGCGAAAAGTCGGCCAGGACGCGGCCTTTGCGATCCTCCACCCTGCGGACGGCCCAAGGTTCGATGGACACTCCCCCGTCGACGAAGGGCTGGAAGGCGCCCGCCAGCTCCAGGAGGGTCAATTCGTTGGACCCGAGACCGATGGACGGGACCGATTTCAGCGGCGAATGGACGCCGAGCCGACGCATGGTTTCGGCGACTCTTGCCGGACCGACCTTCATGGTGACCTGCGCCGTGATGGTATTCAAGGACCTGGCCATTCCGGCCCGGAGGGTGACCGAATCGTTCCCGGTTTCCCAATCGGCGTTGTGCGGGGTCCACCGCTTGGTTTCCCCGTTCTCCAGGTAGGTGAATGTCCTGACGGAGTCCACCAGCTTGTCGCACGGGGTCATCCCCTGTTCCAAGGCGGTGCAGTACACGAACGGCTTGGCGGTGGATCCCGTGGATCTCCGCGTGCCGGCCACATGGTCCAGCTGGGAAAATCCGTGGTCGATCCCGCCCACCCAGGCGAGGACGGCGCCGGTGCCGGGATCCAAGGCCACCATCGCGCCCTGCAGCAGGCCGTGTTCGCATCGGATGGAGTCCAAGGGCGAAAGCGTGGTGTCGCGCTCGTCCTGTCCGTCGAAGACGACCAGGTGCGTCGGGGTGCGGAATATCGCGTCGATGGCCGCGGTGTCGCCATGCAGGCTGTCGGACAATTTCCGCCAACGGGGAGATGTTCGCGCCAGCGAATCCAGGTAACCGGGGATCTCCCTGCCGTCCTCGTACCTCCAGGGAGGCGTCCTGCCCCACTCCTGCTCGAACCGCTGCTGCAATCGGGGCATCCAGTCGTCCACGGCGTCCACGGCGTGTGCCTGCATCCGCGAATCCAGGGTGGTGCGCACGACCAGGCCGTCGGTGTAGGGATCGCATCCCCGTTCCCGACAGAAGTCGCGCAACCACTGGGAGACCCAGTCGCAGAAGTGCGGAGCCGGACCGTCGGAGGGGTTGGAGGATTGGGGGTGGAGGACCAGGGGGAGGCGGCACAGGGAGTCCCGGGCCCTCCCCGAGAGCCTTCCCGCGGTTGCCATCCGGGCGAGGACCGTGTTCCTGCGGGTCAGCGCGCGATCCGGGTGGGAGAAGGGATTGTAGAGCGAGTTCGCCTTGAGGATTCCCACCAGCACGGCGGCCTCTTCGGGCGCCAGGTCTCGGGGGCGCTTCCCGAAGTAGCGCCAAGCCGCCGAGTGGATGCCGTAGGTGTTGTTCCCGAACGAGACCGTGTTCAGGTAGAGGACCAGGATCTCGTCCTTGCTGTGCAGGAACTCCAGCTTGGATGCCAGGATCCATTCGCGCAGCTTGGCGATGGGTTGGCCAAGTTGCGGAATCCGGCCCAGGAGTCCGGGAGTGGACCGGGTGCGGTAGAGGTTCTTGGCCAACTGCTGGGCCAGGGTGGAACCGCCGCGACGCGAACCTCGGAGCGTCTGGACGACCCCCGCCAGGGTGGAGCGCAGATCGACTCCCGAGTGCTTGTAGAAGCGGACGTCCTCGGTGGACACCAATGCATCCACCAGGACCTGGGGAATCTCCGATCGCGCCACCGGCGTCCTGTCCTCCAGCCAGATCCTGCCCAAAAGGGAATCGTCGGAGGATCGGATCTCGGTGGCGGCGGCCAGTTCCGGGGTGCGGAGCTCGGACAGGCCTGGCGACCGGCCGAACAGCCAGAGGAAATTCACGTCCACAGCCCAGAAGGCGACAAGGACCAGGAAGATCCCCCGACCCGCCCACACCAGACCCCGCAGCGCGCGGGAGAGGATGTCGGATCCCCGTGGGACGCTCCACAGGAGCTTGCGTGCGAAGGATTTCGCCTGCCCGGCCCGCAGGCTCTTCCAAACGGGAGCAAGCCTGGTGCGCATGGAAATGTGCGTTGGATCGTTCAACGAGGGCGGAAAAGTAGCTCGCCCCGATGTTGGACGATTTCCGTCAAGGCGCGCGCAGGAGAGGACGGCCCCAGGGGATCCGCGCCGCGACCAGGACCAGGGCGATGCCGTGGAAGACCAGGAGGGACACGAAGCGGGAGCGGGCGATCTTCAGGCGGCGGGCGCGTCCGGAACCTATGTGCGCGAACACGAGGGCCAGCAGTCCGGCGAGGCCGTGCTCCACCAGGTAGAAGCGGACGGTCGGGTTGGACATCGCCGGGCCGGCGGAATGGAACGCGGTGGTGGTGATGGGAGAGAGGAATGCCCAAAGCGAAATTCCCAGGAGGACCTGGAGGTCCAACGAGAGGGGAAACAACTTTCTGGCGACTTCGTCCGCAGGGAGCCAGGAGCCCCTCGAGACGACTCCCGCACCCGCGCGCAGGAACGAGTAGACTCCGGTCAGGAGCACGACCCAGCGCAGAAGGTTGTGAAGGGACAGGACGATGGCGTACATGATGGACCTCCGGAACTCGCCGCGGAAGAAACAAAATTCCGGGGTGGCCGTGCAGGATCGGGCCCGATTTTCCTATTGGGGGTTCTGGCTGCGCTGGTGTTGCTGGTTGTCTTGCTGGTGCTGCTGGTCGTCTTGCCGGTGCTGGCGATCGTCCTGCTGGTGGTTCCGCTCGTCCTGTCGGTGGTTGCGTTCGTCGCGGTCGTGGTTTTCCTCCTCGCGTATCGCCTGCTCGCGGTTGGCACGGTCCTGCTCGTGCATGCGCTGGGCTTCCAGCAAGTCCCGGCGCCGCTGCTCGTGGTGCTCCCGGCTGTCGTGCCATTCTTCGCGGTCGAATTCCTCCTGGTGCCGGCGGTCCGCGTCGCGCTCGGCTCGGATCCGCCTTTCACGATCCCTGCGATGCCTGTCGCGGTGGTCGTAGTAGGACTGGGTGTGCAAGCCGACGACGATGCCCGGCGCGACCAGCACAGTGGCGGAGATATCCGCGTCGAGGCTGGTCGCGAGAGGGAGAACGCAGGAGAGAAGAATGGAGATCATGGACGGTTCCTTGTTCGCGGGAACCACAAGGGTCCCGCAGGGACAGTAAACCAAGTTGGAGGCCTCGCGACGCGATCGCCCCGGTCCCGAAGTAGCTTTGACTCGACCGCCGTTCCCCCTTTCCAAGAAGGTCTTGCCATGGAATCTTCCCTGTATCCTATCGTCGCACTGGTCATGTTCCTCGCCGTCTGCGTGGGATTGTTCCTGGTGTTCCGGGCCCTCGTGCTGTGGTACTGGCGCGTGAACGAGGTGGTGCGGACTCTGGAGGCGATCGACGCCAAGCTCGGGGTTTTGGTGGGCCGCGACGAATCGGGAAAAGGTCCGTAGTCTGCCGGGCGACTCCCATGTTCACCATCCCCTACCTTCTCGAGAACTCCCATCTCCCCGGACCGCGGGGCAACCTGGAACTTCTGCACGCCTTCGCCACCCAAGCCGATTCGGAAAGCGCGCGTGGATGCCTTGGTCGCATCCAGCCGGACACCGCCGACAGCCCCGAGGAATTCGTGGGGATGTGCGGGATCGTCGGCCATGCCGTTGCCAACCGGACGGACGTCGCGGGCGTCCTTGCGCATCTACGGCCCTATGCCTCCCACTCCAGTTGGCGCATCCGCGAAGCCGTGGCGATCGGGATCCAGGAGATGTTCGACAGAAACCGCCGATTGGACCTGGACGCTCTCTCTTCCTGGGTCGACGGAACCGCCCTGGAGCAGCGCGCTGTCGTGGCAGCCTTGTGCGAACCCAAGCTGCTGCGCGATGGAAAGACCAACATCGCGGTCCTGGGTGTCCTGCGGAAGATCACCGCCGGGTTCGATGGGCAAGACAAGATTCCCGACGACCGGAAGGTCCTGCGCCAGGCCCTGGGTTACGGCTGGAGCGTCGCCATTGCGGCTGAGCCCCAGGAGGGCCGGAAAACATTCGAATTTTTCCTCAAGACATCGAACAAGCACATCGGCTGGATCCTGAGGGAGAACCTGAAGAAGAACCGACTGGCACGGATGGATCCGGAGTGGGTGGAAAGGATGCACAGGGCCGTCGGGTAGGCCGGGAGTCGATCCTATTCGACCGAAGTCTTCAGCTTCGACTCGGCACGGTGACGCTCCAAGGCGAGCTCGACCAGTTCGCCCACCAAATCGGAATAGCCCTTTCCGCTGGCTTCCCAGAGCTTGGGGTACATGCTCATCGAGGTGAAACCGGGGAGGGTGTTGATCTCGTTGACCAGGACTTCGCCATCCGGCCTCAGGAAGAAGTCCACCCGGGCCATGCCTTCGGCGCACAGGCAGGAACAGGTCTCCAGGGCCAACCGCTGGACCCTCCTGGCGACGTGTTCCGGCAACCGAGCGGGAATCTCCAGCACGGCACCCTGCTCGTCCAGGTACTTCGCCTCGTAGGAGTAGAAACCGTGGTTTTCCGTGTTCGTCACGACCTCGCCGACCACCGAGGCGCGGGCATGGTCGTTGCCAAGGACCGCGCACTCCAGTTCGCGGCCGGCGATGTTGGCCTCCACCAGCACCTTGCGGTCGAAGGAGAATGCGAGATCGAGGGCTGCTTCCAGCTCTCGTTCGCTCCCGACCTTGCGGATTCCCACCGACGAACCCAGGTTCGCCGGTTTGACGAAAAACGGCACTCCCAGTTCCTCGCGCAGCGCCTCGAACGAGATTCGATCCCGCTGGTGGGCGCGGAAGGAGACGAAGGCTCCGACGGGGATGCCCGCTTCGCGCAGGAGCCGCTTCATCACATCCTTGTCCATTCCCACGGCCGAGCCGAGAACTCCGGATCCGACGAAGGGAATGCCCGCGACCTTGAGCAGACCCTGGATGGATCCGTCCTCCCCGAAAGGACCGTGGAGCACGGGAAAGGCCACATCGAAGGATCCGAGCGAACCGGAGTCTCGTTCGACCCGGTAGGTCCCGGCACCCAAATCGACGGAGAGGGG